>CAKUPI010000063.1 GCA_934675045.1 uncultured Eubacteriales bacterium | reverse complement strand
CGGCGGCGATTTTGGTCTGCATACCGCCGGTCCCGCGGTCGGACCCGGCGCCGCCGGCGATGCTTTCGATGTACGGCGTGACGGCCGGAACGTGCCGGATGAGCGGGGCGCCGGGGCAGTCCGCCGGGTTTTGCGCATACAGCCCGTCGATGTCGCTCAGGATGATCAGCCCGTCGGCGCCCGTTATCGAGGCGACGATGGCCGAAAGGGTGTCGTTGTCGCCGAACTCGATTTCCTCGGTGGCGACGGTGTCGTTTTCGTTGACGACGGGGATGGCGCCCATGCGCAGCAGGGCGTCGAAGGTGTTGCGCACATTGTACAGGCGCTGCGGGTTTTCGACGACGTCGCGGGTCAGAAGCACCTGGGCAATTTTGTGGTGGTATTCGATAAAATGCTTGTCGTACAGGTACATCAGCTCGCACTGGCCGACGGCGGCCGCCGCCTGCTTTTCGGGAATGGTCCGGGGCCGGCCGCCAAGGCCCAGCTTGGCGGTTCCCACGGCGATGGAGCCGGAGGAGACCAGAATGACGTCGCGGCCGCTGTTTTTCCAGTCGGCCAGCACGCGGCACAGCTGCTCGACCTGTCGGATGTTGATAAGCCCGGTTTCGTAGGTCAGCGACGACGAGCCGACCTTGACGACGATGCGCCGGGCTTCCTGAAAGCTTTTCATGCCATGAAGTCCCCTTTGAAGAATCTGAGGAATACTATATCATAAAGTTTTGATTTTGGCAAATTCAAGAGGATTTGACAGGATTCTGCGGCGAAAAGTTATGTGAACGACCAGTCTGCCCGCGCAGGGCGCGGGCGGCAAAAAGCGCCGCCGTACAGCCGAAGCCGTACAGCGGCGCGAAAAGCAGAAAATGGAAATCGAATGCGCGCCCCGGCCGGAAAAAAGGGGGCGCGGCGGGGCCGGGAAAGACGTTACCGGGCCAGATAGGCGCGCAGCAGGGCAAGGGTGTTCCACAGGCCCTCGATGTGCGTGCGCTCGTAGCCGTGCGAGGCGTAGACGCCGGGGCCGATCAGGCCGTGGCGCACATCGTGCCCCGAGCGCAGCGCGACGGTGACGTCGGAGGCATAGTGGTTGTAAACGTCGACGGCGTAATCGACGCCGGCTTCGCGGGCGGTCTCGATCAAAGCGGTGGTGATGGCGTGGTTGTAGATGCCGGAGGAGTCCTTGGCGCAGATGGACACCTGCTTTTCGGTGCAGGTGACGTTTTCGCCCACGCAGCCCATGTCGACCGCCAGACATTCGACGACGTCGTCGGGAATGCCGCAGGCGCCGCCGTGGCCCACCTCTTCAAAGACGGTGAAGTTGAGGTAAACGCTGCGGCCGGGAGTGACGCCGGCGTCCTTCAGGTATTTGGCATAGCCCAGCAGTACGGCGGCCGAGGCCTTGTCGTCGAGATAACGGCTTTTGATGTAGCCCGACGAGGTGACGATGAAGCGCGGGCAGACGGCCAGCACATCGCCCGGCATAATGCCCAGCTTGCGCACGTCCTCGTCGCTGTGCACATCCTCGTCAATGACGACCTCGAGGTTGTCCTCAAAGTTGCGGGGGTTGTTGACGTGGTGGTTGACGTGGGTGGAGGCGTTGGGAATCTGAATGGTGCCGTCGTACACGCCGTTGAAGCGGGTGATGATCTTGACCGTTTCGGTCTCGATGTTGTTGGGGTTCAGGTCGATGTTGCTGATGGCAAGGCGGCCGTCCTGCTTGATATAGCCGACGACGGCGCCCAGCGTGTCGACGTGCGAAAAGAGCATGATGGGGTTGCCCTCGCCGCCCAGATGAACCGTGACGCCGCCCTTGTTGAGCTTCTTGGGCTGGTAGCCCATGGCGGTCAGTTCATCCATCAGATAAGACTGCACCTGCTCGGTGTAACCGGAAGGGCTGTCGATGGAGACGATGTTTTTGAGCTGTGTGAGCATGTAATCCTTGAGCTGCTGCACAAACAATTCCTCCTTAAAAATGATTGCAAAAAAGGCAAACCGCGCACCGGCGGCAGCGGGCCGCGCCGGCGGCCGGTACCGAAACCAGTATAGCAGAGTGCGGGGCAGAAAACAAGAACCAAGCGAAAGGCAGACGCCAGCCCGGTAAAAGGCCGAAGCTGCCGGGCAAAGGGGCGCCGGCAGGCAAAAAGGGAATCCCTTTGCAGAGATTCCCTTTTACCGGTTGTTGTCAAAGCTCGTCGAAATACGATTTGTATTGAATGGTAAGGGAGCTTTTGGGGAAAAGATAGCGATGCAGGTCGATAAAGTAGTCGTCGGTCATGCTGGCGATGTAGTCAACGACCATCTGGTGCGGGTCCTCGAGGGCATAGTCCTCATCGGTGTAGGGGGCGCGGTAGCTGTTGATGTGCCGGATGTGGTGGCGGTACAGCACGCAGGAGCGGCTGCCGCTTTCCGCCTGCCGCAGAAGCTCGCCGTAAAGCTGGCCCATCATGGGGCGGATGCTCTGCGCGTAAAGGCGCTCGACGTTTTCCGCCTTGTAAATGTAGCGGTAGTTCTGCTCTTTGGCGCGCTTGAGCTCGGCAAAAATCTCGTCGTCCATTTCGATGCAGCCGCGGCCGTAGCTGTGCTCGATGATGCTGACCGACAGGTTGTTGATGATCTGGGCGTTGAGGCGGCCCAGGTCCCCATCGTCAAACAGGCTGAAGTCCTCCAGCACGCGGGCCTTTTCGGCGTCCTGCCGGTCCTTGCCGAGATAGGCGACAATGTCGCACACGCGCACAAGGCAGCCCTCCAGCGTGGCGGGCACCAGCGCGTCGGCGGCGTCGGCGCTGCCGAGGCAGCTTTGGTATTTGGCGTCGTAGTCCGAAAAGCCGCCGAGCGGACGGGGGGCGTAATGCCGGCCCTCCAGCTCGCCGTTGTGGCACAGAATGCCGTCAAGGGTCTGCATGCTGACGTTGCGGGCGTACAGCCTGTCCAGCACGCGGGCGCTTTGGATGTTGTGGCGGAAGAGGCGGCCGGTTTTTTCCTGCGTCAGCTCGTTTAAAAAGCGCTCGCCGGCGTGGCCGAAGGGGGTGTGCCCCAAATCGTGGCCCAGGGCGATGGCCTCGATGAGGTCGAGGTTGAGCCCCAAAACGGCGCCGATGTTGCGCGCGATGCGCGAGACCAGCTGCACATGCAGGGCGCGGCGGGTGATGTCGTCGTTGTGGGTAAAGGAAAAGACCTGCGTTTTGTCGGCGTAGCGGTTGTAGGCCGGCAGGTGCAGGATTTTTTCGATGTCGCGCACAAAGGCGGGCCGCCACAGCGAGGGCGCGTCGCGGCTTTCGTTGCGCCGCAGGGCGCTCGAGTCGGGGCAGCGGGCGGCGCAGCGCACGCCCCTGCGGCGGTCGTCGGCAATGCGCTGCTGCAGCGCGGGGGAAAGAGAACGGTATTTCAGCATAAAGGCACCTCGATCCGAAAAAGCGGGAAGAATACCGGTACATTATACCACATCGGGGCGTTTTGCGCCACAAACAGGCAAAAAAACGGCGCAAAAAGACCTCCCGCCGCTGACGGAAGGAGGTCTTCGCAGTCTCACCGGCCGAGCAGAGCCGCAATTTCGCCGGCTCTGCGGTCAAGGGCCGCAAAGTCGATGTGGGGCCGGTAAAGCTCTTCGATACGAGTGTGCAGGGCGTGCGCCGCCGCGATTTCGGCGGCCGCGTCCGCAATGAGCGATTCCGAAAGCCGGGAAAGCAGCCGGGCGTGCCCCCGCAGCTGCTTGCGCGGGCCGCAGTCAACGTAGGCGTCGACGCGGATGCGGCGGTAGGGCGAGCCTGCGTAGTACTGCGCGGGGCATGATGTGACAAAGCCGAGGGAAAGGGCGGGAATGAGCAGGTGCAGCAGCTTGTCGGGGTCCTTGGGGCAGTAGCAGGCGTACACGTCATAGCCCCGCGCCAGCGCGCCCTCGAGCAGCGGCTGCAAAAGCAGGGGGGCAAAGCCGTGGCTGTCAAACAGGTCGTAAACGCGGGTGCACAGCAGGTCGATGGTCGGGGTAAGGCGCACGGCGCCGTCGGGCGTGATGCCGTCGAGAAAGCGCTTTTTCAGCACGCCGCGCCGATCGCTCTGCCTGGGCATTTCGCGGGCGATGATGCCCTTTGCGCGGCGGCGGAGGCGATCGGCGGCAAAATAGGGGCGGATGGACTGGGTGATGTGCTCATCGACCTGCGCGGAGGCGGAAATGAGCCGGTAGGCCTGCGCGTAGTGCTCTTTGGCGGCGGCCGACAGGGTGAGCAGGGCGGGCAGCTCGGCCTTGAGGGCCTGACGGTCTGAAAGGCCGGGCAGCGTCAGATAATCGCCGCGCACCCCCGGAAAAGCGGGCTCAAGGGCATGGGGGGCGGTGGCGTCGAGCAGGGCCAGACGGCGGCCGTTCAGCACCATGCCGTCAAGGGAACGGGCGTCGCTTGTGCAGTAAATGGCTTCGACCAGCTCGCCGTCGGCCGCCAGCGAACGGCACACACGGCCAATCAGCGTCGATTTTCCGCAGCCGGGGCCGCCTTTTATCATGTAAACATCCCGCTCGGGGTCCTCTGCGGCCACGCCCTCGAACAGGGAGACAAAGCCGCGGCGGGAGTTGGCGCCGAGGAAAAAGGCGCATTCTTTAGGGAGCATAGGGCATTTACCTCCGAAAAATGTTTTCACGCCAGTATATGTGTTTTTGGGGGAGGTGGGAACAAAAAGACTCTTTCCCCGAAAGGCGCTTCGTTGTATAATGGAGAAGAAAAAGCGTTTTTTTGGAAACAAAGAGAGGGCGGCGCGCGTCTAATAAAAAGACGCTGCCGGTTGGCTGTGCATAAAGGAGGAGCTTTGATGAGCAAGCACGTGATGAGAAAAAACAAACAGGGGAAAAAGCCCATGTGGATTCTGTTTCTCCTGGCGCTGACGGCCTTCGGCTTTTCTGTGTGGGCCGTGTTCTCGGCCCTCGGCAGCGGGGATGGCCATCCCAAGCCGCCGTCCGGGCAGGACGGCCAGCAGGGCGGGCAGGAAGAACCGCCCAAAACCGGCGGCGAGCTGTCGGCGGCGCGGCAGGAACTGCTGGACGAGGTGGCCCTGCTGGCGCGCGGCTATTTTTACGACGAGGCCATCGCCGCGCTGGAGCAGGCCGGAGAGCTGCGCGGCGATGAGACGGACGCCGAGCTGGCGCGCATTCAGGCCCTCAAGGACGGTCTGGTCAAATACGAGGGCCAGCCCTACCACGTCTTTTTCCACAGCCTGATCATTTATCCCGAGCTGGCCTTTGACGACAAGGGCCACCCCGCCGAGGGCTACAATATGTGGATGACCACCGTCGACGAGTTCAAGGCCATGCTGCCCCTCTTTTTGCAGAACGACTTTGTGCTGTACGACATCACCGAGCTTGTGGAGTTTGACGCCGCGGGCAACGCCAAGCCCAAGGACATTTACCTGCCCGCCGGCAAAAAGCCCCTCATCATCTCCATCGACGATGTCAGCTATTACGACTACATGCTGCCCGACGGCTTCGCCACCCGCCTGGTCATCAACGACGCGGGCGATGTCGTCACCGAGGTCAAAGCGCCCGACGGCACGGTGTCGCAGACCTACGACGGCGACGTCATGCCCATTGTCGATCAGTTTGTCAAGGAGCACCCCGAGTTTTCCTTCCGGGGCGCCAAGGGCGTCGTCGCGCCGACCGGATATCAGGGCGCCTTCGGCTACCGCATCACCGACCCCGACTGGTTTACCGAAGCGGAGTTTAAAAAGCTGTGCGACGACACCCGGGCCATTGCCGCCCGCCTGCGCGAGACCGGCTGGCAGATCGGCTGCCACAGCTACACGCACAATTCCTTCTGGCGGGGCGACATGACCCTTGAGCAGGTCAAAAACGACCTCGAGCGCTGGAAGTCGCTGATGACCCCCTACGTCGGGGAAACCAACATCCTCATCACCCCCTTCGGCGGCCGCTTCGGCACGGAGGGCGCCGTTTACGACTACATCGTCAAAGAGCTTGGGTTTACCATCGTCTGCCCGGTCGGCGCCGGCATGGCGACGACCTATCAGCAGCACGGCATGATGCAGGACCGCCTCAATCTCGACGGCTACACCATGATCAAGCACCCCGAGCGCGTCAGCAAGTACTTTTTTGACCCGGCTCCCATCATCGACCCCGCCCGTCCCCCGCTGGACTGATTGCCGCAAACCCGGCGGGAACGCACCGGTCCGGGGCGGCCGTCCGCGCCTGCGCGTAGAGGCGGACAAAAACGGGTAAAAAAACAACCCCCGGCAAAGCCGGGGGCGCAAAGCACCGGTATTCTTTCAGATTGCCGCGGATGACTGTTTTCATCCGCGGCAGTTTTTTTGTACACTGCCGGCCCGCGGGGCGCGTTGGCCTCGCGCCGCAGGGCGGTTTGGCCGCAAATCTCCGCGCCGCTGCCGGGAAAGGCCGCGGCGGCTTTTTGTTATTTGCGCTTCCAGGCGCGGGGGGCAAAGAGAATGAGCATGGGGAAGATTTCGAGGCGGCCGGCCAGCATGTTGAAGCAAAAGACCAGCTTGGACAAAACGGAAAACCCGGAAAAGTTGCCCGCGGGGCCGACAAGGCCG
This sequence comes from uncultured Eubacteriales bacterium, assembly GCA_934675045.1. GTDB lineage: Bacteria > Bacillota > Clostridia > Oscillospirales > Butyricicoccaceae > Ventrousia. Next base: position 2,363 of record CAKUPI010000063.1, on the reverse strand, counting down.
AAGCCGGGGCCGACGTTGCCGATGCAGGTGAGCACCGAGGTCGCCGTCGTCGTCAGGTCAAAGCCGTTGAGGGCGACGATGAGAATGGAGCCCATCAGCACAAACACATAGGCGGAAAAAAACACCATAATGCTGTCGACCGTCTCCTTGTCGACGGGCCGGCCCTCAAACTTGATGTTCTTGACGGCGCGCGGGTGCACCATGGCCCGGATTTCCTGCATCATGGACTTGATCAGAATGATAAAGCGCGAGACCTTGAGGCCGCCGCCGGTCGAGCCGGCGCAGGCGCCGATGATGGTGAGCAGCACGATGATCATTTTGGAAAAGGTGGGCCACACATCGTAATTGACGGTGGCGTAGCCGGTCGTCGTGATGATGGAGGAAACCTGAAAAAAGGCGGTGCGCACCGTGTCGCCGACGCCGGAGAACAGGTGCGATACGTTGACCGAGATGGCCAGTGTGGAAAGCGCCACAATGCCGAGGTACCAGCGCAGCTCCTGACTTTTCAGGACGCTTTTGAGCTTTCGCAGCAGAATAAGGTAAAAGAGGTTGAAGTTGACGCCGAAAAGCAGCATGAAAACGCCGATGACCCACTCGAAATACGGGCTTTGGTAGGCGCCTATCGAGGCGTTGCGCACCGAAAAGCCGCCGGTGCCCGCCGTGCCGAAGGCGTGCACGACGCTGTCGTAAAGGCTCATGCCGCCCAGGCACAGAAAGACGATTTCCAAAACGGTGAGAGCCAGATAGACGGAGTACAAAATGACGGCCGTCGAGCGCATTTTGGGCACCAGCTTGCCGACGGTGGGGCCGGGGGCCTCGGCGCGCAGAATGTGCATGGAGCGCCCCTCGGCCATGGGGAGGATGGCCAGCGCAAAGACGAGCACGCCCATGCCGCCGATCCAGTGGGTAAAGCTGCGCCAGAAGAGCATGCCGTGCGACAGCGATTCGATGTCGGTTAAAACCGTCGAGCCGGTGGTGGTAAAGCCGGAAACGGTTTCAAACAGGCAGTTGACAAAGCCCTTGATTTCGCCGCTCAGGAAAAAGGGCAGCGAACCGAGGATGGACAGCAGGAGCCAGGACAGCGCGACGATCAAAAAGCCCTCGCGCGCGTAAATGACATTGGTGCGGGGCTTTTTGAGGGTCAGCAGAAAGCTGACGCTCAGCGCAATGGCGGCCGACAGGAGAAAATACAGGGTCTCGTGCTCCCTATATAAAAGGCCGACGGCGGCGGGCAGCAGAAAAAGCACCGACTCGATGCGCAAAATCAGCCCGACGGTGCGGGCAATCATTCTATCGTTCATGGCTTATCGCAGGATGTCGTCCAGATCGCGGACCTGTCGGCTGGCCGTAACGACGACGACGCTGTCCCCCTTTTCGATGTGATCGCTGCCGCGGGGAATGATGGTCTTGCCGCGGCGCACAATGCTGGCGATGAGCAGGTTGGGCTTGGTGTCAAGCTCGCTCAGCGACTTGCCGATGACGCGCGAGCGCTCCCCCACCTTGAACTCGAGCGCCTCGACCTGATTGTTGACAATGCGGTGAAGCGTTTCCACCTTGCTGCTGCCCATGGAGTTTTGCAGCGCGCGCACATAGCGGATGATGCGGTTGGCGGTGATGTACTTGGGGGAGATGACCGTTTCGATGCCCGACTTTGCGATGATCTCCATAAAGGAAATGCGGTTGATCTTGGCGATGACCTTGCCCTTGGTGCGCGTGGCGGCGTACATGGACAGAATGATGTTCTCCTCGTCCATGTTGGTCAGGGCGATAAAGGCGTCGGTGTGCTCGATGCCCTCCTCGAGCAGAAGCTCCTCGCTGGTGCCGTCGCCGTGGATGATTTCGGCGCCCGGCAAAAGCTCGCACAGCTTGTCGCAGGCCGCGCGGCTGATTTCGACGATCTTGACCCGCATGTTGAGTTCGAGCAGAATCTTGGCCAGATAAAAGGTGATGCGTCCGCCGCCGACAATGAGCACCGAGCGCACCTTGGGCGAAACCAGGCCGATGGCGCGGAAGAAGCCCTCGGCCTCGGCCGGGGAGGAGGTGAGGTGAATGCGGTCGCCGCTGCGCAGCACGAAGTTGCCGTCGGGAATGGTGACCCCGCCGCCGCGCTGCACGGCGACAATCAGCACCTTGCTCTTGTATTTCTGGGAAAGCTCGATCAGCGACAGCCCGTTGAGGGGGCTGCTTTCGGAAATGCCGATTTCCACCAAATCGACGCGCCCTTTGGCAAAGGAGTCGATTTTGCTGGCCGAGGGGAAGCGCAGAATACGCGAAATTTCATAGGCGGCCGCCTGCTCGGGGTTGATGACCATCGACATGCCGAACTCTTCTTTCATAATGCCGAGTTGGCGCGTGTACTCCGG
>CAKUPI010000062.1 GCA_934675045.1 uncultured Eubacteriales bacterium | reverse complement strand
ATGTACGGCCCCATCGATTCGACGGGCATCAGCCAGAACTACGTTTTGCTGACGCTGACCGACGAGGCGGCTTCCCGCTTTACCGAGGCCACCAAGGCGGCGGCCAACCGCGCGGACGAGGGCAACTACATCAAAATCATGCTGGACGATCAGGTCGTGTCACAGCCGTACGTCGACAAGGACAAGTTCAAAGCCACCGGCATTACGGGCAAAGAGGTCATGATCACCGGCAAGTTTCAGGCCGAGGACGCCGGCTGGCTGGCCAACGTCATCGCCGCCGGTCAGCTGCCCTTCTCGCTGACGCAGGTGGAAATGCGCTCGGTCGGCGCGCAGCTGGGCATGAAGGCGCTGGAAACCAGCCTGGAGGCCGGGCTCATCGGCATTTTGCTGGTCATTGCCTTTATGATTCTCTGGTATCGCCTGCCCGGGCTGGTGGCCTCGGTGGCGCTGGTGTTCTATGTGGCCATCGAGGCGGTGGTGCTGGCGGTCTTCCGTGTCAACCTGTCGCTGCCGGGCATCGCCGGTATCATTTTGTCGGTCGGCATGGCGGTCGACGCCAACGTCATCATTTTTGAGCGCGTCAAAGAAGAGCTGCGCGCCGGCAAGACGGTGCGCTCGGCCATCGACTCCGGCTTCCACCGCGCCTTTGCCGCCATTATCGACTCCAACGTGACCACCATGATAGCCGCCGTCGTGCTGTACGTTCTGGGCAGCGGCACCATCGTCGGCTTTGCCATGACGCTGGGCATCGGCATTGTCATTTCCATGTTCACCGCGCTGACCGTCACCCGTTTCCTGCTCAACAGGCTGGTCGACCTGAAATGCACCAACATAGCCCTTTACGGTGTGAGAAATAGGAGGGAAGCCTGATGCAAAACACTGTCAAGTTTGATATCGTCAAAAGATTCAAAATTTTTGCGCTGGTCGCCGTTTTGTGCGTTCTGCCCGGCCTGACAGCGCTGGTGGGCGCACCCTTCGGCCTTCAGCTGTTCAACCTGGACGTCGACTTTGTCGGCGGCACCACCATGCACTACGCGCTGCACAAAACGGTGTCGGCCGACGACATCGAGGCCGTTTACCGGCTGGTCGAGGAGACGACCGGTTCCCCGGCCTCGTCGGTCGTCACGACGGGCGACGGCACCGAGGTCATCATCAAAATGCTGAGCATTCCGGCCGAAACGCGCGACGCCGTTCACGAGAGTATGAAAGCGCAGTTCTCGCTGGGCGACAACAGCCGCCTCAACGTCGACAACGTCAGCCCGGCCGTCGGCAAGGACCTGCGCACCTCGGCCTTTAAAGCGGCCGGCGTGGCCGCCGTGCTGATGCTGATTTACATCACCTTCCGCTTCAGCTTCACCAGCGGCGCGGCCGCCGTTATCTGCCTGCTGCACGACGTGCTGGTCATGCTGAGCGCCTGCGTCGTGCTGCGCATCTCCATCAACACCGGCTTTATCGCCGCCGCCCTCATCATCTTCGGCTATTCCATCAACGCGAGCATCATCACCTTTGACCGCATCCGCGAAAACGGCAAGCTGATGCAGCGCGAAAGCCGCGACACGCTGGTCAACGTCAGCATCTGGCAGACCTTCTCCCGCACCGTCAACACGACGCTGACCACGCTTTTTACCATTGTCGTGCTCTTTATTCTCGGCGTGCCGTCCATCCGCAATTTCTCCCTGCCCATCATCATCGGCATTGTCTGCGGCGCTTATTCCTCGACCTTCCTGGCGGGACCGCTGTGGGCCGCCATGAAAAAGGCCAAGGCGTCCAAAGGCGCCATGTAACCTGCATCAGCGCAAAAGCCGCCGGGCCGCCCGGCGGTTTTTTTCTGCCGGCGACCGCCTTGCGCAAAGGCAAAGCTCCTGCTATAATAACGGAAGAGAATGCAGTGATGAAAAGGGGGATTGCCCTGTGAAATGCCCGTATTGCGGTTATCCGGAAAGCAAGGTGGTCGACTCAAGGCCGACCGACGAGGGAATCAGTGTGCGACGCCGCAGGGAATGCCAGGAATGCGGCAAGCGCTTTACGACCTATGAAACGGTGGAGAGCGTGCCGCTCATTGTCGTCAAAAAGGACGGCTCCCGTCAGGCCTTTGACAGGAACAAGGTGCTGGCCGGGCTGGTCAAGGCCTGTGAAAAGCGGGCCGTCTCGCTGACCGTGCTGGAAAAAATCACAACGGATATCGAGCAGCAGATTTTGAACACGCTCAACCGCGAGGTGCGCTCCGAGCGCATCGGCGAGCTGGTCATGGAGCATTTGAAGGAGGTCGACGAGGTGGCCTATGTCCGCTTCGCGTCGGTCTACCGCCAGTTCCGGGACATCAACTCCTTTATGGAAGAGCTGTCCAAGCTGCTCGAAACGCGCAATTCCTGACAAGTCGAAGCGCCCCGGGAAGGTGATTCCCGGGGCGTTTTTTAAAGAATGTTGCGCAGCGAGGGGCGGTCGAAGCCCCGGATGATCTGCAAAAGGGTCAGAAGATATTGCAGCTCGGCGGTGTACTCATCGTAGGTCTGGCAGCCGAGAAAGGCCATGGCCCGCTGAAAGGAGCCGGTCACCTGATCGATCTGCTCGTGGTCGACGACGGCGCAGAGATAGGTGTGATGGGCGTCCCAGAGGCTGCGGGCCGCTTGCAGGGAGCCGCCGCCGTCTGCCGGCGCTTGCAGCGCAAGCTCGACCTGCGCGGCGATTTCACCGCACAGGCCGTCGATATAGTACAGGTTGAAGGCCCCGCCCGCGATGATGAGCAGGATGCAGCCGACGGCCGTGACAATTCGCCCCATGCTCAACGCTCCTTTCCGGCGTAAATGGTGCTGCCGTTTTCATCGGCGCACAGGAAAAACACGTCGGAAAACTCCCGGGCGCCGTTGGCGGCCAGCACGCTTTCAAGCCATTTGCGGCTTTTTCCGATGGCGGCCAGGTTTTCGGGCAGAAAATGCCCGTCGGAAACGAGCAGATGAAAGGGATTCTGCGGCGCGGGAGAAAGGGACAGCATTTTGACGGTCGCCGTCTGCGCCGGGGTTTCGAGCAGGACGCTCAGCTGGCCGTTGGTTTCGACCTGCGCGGTGCGCACGTCGCGCAGGTCGAAAATGTCCTTGAGCCGCAAATCCTCGAGCACGTCGTCGATGCTCAGACGCAGCTGCCGCATCGCCTTCTGGTTGAGCCGGCCGTGCTCGATGATGACGACCGGCTTGCCGGACAGCAGGCGGCGAAAGGGGAGAAAACGCAGGGAAAGGGTCGAAATGATCACCTCGGCCCCGATGAGGGTGAGAATGGGGACAACGCCGTGGGCCAGCGGAATGTCGATGTCCTGCATGGGCACCGAGGCGACGGCGGAGACCAAAATGGTGACGACCAGCTCGGCGGGCTGCATTTCGCCCACCTGACGCTTGCCCATCAGCCGGATGGCGACAATGATGAAAATGTAAAGAATGAGCGTGCGCAGAAACGGAACCAGCAAAAGAAATCCCCCTTTCAGAGCCGTCGGTATTCATAGCTTTTCCGCAGCCCGGCGGAAATATGCGCGCAGACGCTTTCTTTTTGGGCAATTCCGTGGTACAATACAGCGGTGTATTGCGAAGTGACGGCCGGGGAGAGCAAAGCGCCCCCCGGGCCGCCGTAAACGGGAGGATGAATGGCGTTATGACAGGGAAAAACCACCGGCGGGTGACGGCCGCCGAGGCTGCTGCACAAGTTCAATCGGGAGATCGGGTCATTACCGGTCAGGCGGCCGGGCTGCCCGCCGTGCTGCTCGAAGCGCTGAGCCGGCGGCAGGATTTGCAGAATGTCGAGGTATTTCACGTGCTGTCCATGGCCGAGGCGCCTTACTGCGCGCCCGAGGCCGAGGGGCGCTTTTGCTTCAACACCATTTTCGCCAGCGCCTCGACCCGCAAGGCGGTGCAGGAAGGGCGCGCCGACTTCACGGCCTCCTTCTTTTACCGGCTGCCCGCGCTGGTGCGCGAGCGTCCCTTTGACGTCGCCATGGTGCAGGTCTCTCCGCCGGACAGGCACGGCTGGTGCAGCCTGGGCGTCGCCGTCGATTACGCGCTTGAGGCGGTGCACACCGCGGGCCTGGTCATTGCACAGGTCAACGAAAACATGCCCCGCACGCTGGGAGACTGCTTTATTCACGTCGATGAAATCGACTTTCTCGTCGAGGAGAACACGCCGCTGCCCGAGCTGCCGCCCGCCAAAATTGGCCCGGTGGAGCAGGCGATCGGCAGATACTGCGCCTCGCTCATCCGCGACGGCGACACCCTGCAGCTGGGCATCGGCGCCATTCCCGACGCGGTGCTGCTCTTTTTGGGGGACAAGAAGGACCTTGGCATTCACTCGGAGATGATCTCCGACGGCGTCGTCGAGCTCATCGAAAAGGGCGTAGTGACCTGCCGCAGAAAAACGCTCGACCCCGGCAAATGCGTCGTCGCCTTTTTGATAGGCAGCCGCCGGCTGTATGACTTTGTCGACGACAACCCCTTTGTGGAAATGCGCACGGTCGACTACGTCAACGACCCCAGCGTCATCGCCCGGCAGGACAACATGGTCTCCATCAACTCCTGCCTGCAAGTCGACCTGCTCGGGCAGGTGTGCTCCGAGGCGGTGGGGAACCGGCAGTTCAGCGGCGTCGGCGGACAGGTTGACTTCATCCGCGGCGCGGCCATGAGCCGGGGCGGACGGGCCATTATCGCCATGCCGTCGACGGCGGCCAAGGGCACGCTGTCGCGCATTGTGGCGCAGCACGGCGCCGGCGCCGTCATCACCACCAGCCGCAACGATGTCGACGCCGTTGTCACCGAATACGGCATTGCGCAGCTGCGCGGCAAAACGGTGCGCGAGCGCGCGCAGAGCCTCATCGCCATCGCCCACCCCGACTTCAGAGAGGAGCTGCGCGAGCAGTACTGCGCGCTGTTTCATCAGGTAATTTAACCGGAAAGCCGGTCAAGAGAAAGGAAGTTCTGTTACATGCACAAGTCCAACACCCTCAAGCTGACGCAGCTGGCGCTGCTGCTGGCCGTTCAGCTCATTTTATCCTTTACGCCGCTGGGATTCATCATCCTGCCCGGCATGGTGTCCATCACCACCATGCACATCCCCGTCATTGTCGGCGGCATTGTCATGGGCCCGCTGTACGGCGGCATTTTGGGGCTGAGCTTTGGCCTGCTCAGCATGTACAAGGCGACAACGGCCGCAACCAGCGTCATCGATCAGGCTTTTTCGCCCTTTTTGAGCGGCGCGCCGGTCGCCTCTGCCGTCATGTGCATTGTGCCGCGCATTTTGCTCGGCGTTGTGGCGGCGCTGATCTTCCGCGCGCTGAGCAGGCGGATGAAGAGCCAGGGCGCGGCCATCGCCGTCAGCGCCGGAGCGGCCACCGTCACCCACACCGTGCTGGTGCTCGGCTGCCTGTGGGCGCTGTTTGACGGTCTGGCTCTGAAGGACGTCTTTCTGGCGCTCGTCACCCTCAACGGCGTTTTGGAAATCGTCGTCGCCGTGCTGGTCGCCATCGGCGTCTGCCGCCCGCTGCTGCGCCTGGCTGAGAAAAAATAAGGCAAAACGCCCCCTGCGGGGCGTTTTTTGCGTTTGCCGAAAGATTTTCGCCCACGCCGGATATTGCTTTTTAGCTCTTGTTAAACGGGAGGTTTTGCGGTAAAATAAAACAATATGGGAACGTGTGCGCATACGCTGAAGATGCGTGCCGCAGCCGCCCGTGACGCACGCAAGAGACCCACTGCAAAAGGAGATGGACGACATTCGCACACAGGTTATGGAGATAGGGTTTGACAACGTCACCCTTGACGAGGCGGTTTCCGTCGCCATGGAATACATTGAAAAAGGGGAAAAATGCCGCGTGGTGACCCCCAACGCCGAAATCGCCCAGCTGTGCAAAAAGGACAGCGCGCTGTGCGACATCGTCAACCGCTCGCAGCTGGTGCTGCCCGACGGCATCGGCGTCGTTTACGCCTCGCGGATTCTCGGCAGCCCGCTCAAGGGCCGCGTGCCCGGCTTCGAGTTTGCCGAAGCGCTGCTGAGCCGCCTGCAAAACACCGGGAAAAGCGTCTTTTTCTTTGGCGCCAAGCCGGGCGTCGCGCAGAAGGCGGCGGAAAAAATGCAGCGGAAGTACCCGGGCCTGCGGGTCGCGGGCACGCTGAACGGCTATTACAGCGACGACAACAAGGTGGTCAGCACCATCAACGACGCCCGCCCTGACGTGCTGTTTGTCTGTCTGGGCGCGCCCAAGCAGGAGCAGTTTATGGCGCTGCGCGGCGAGGTGCTGAACGCCACGCTGATGGCCGGGCTGGGCGGTACGCTCGACGGCTTTGCCGGCGAGGTCAAGCGCGCGCCCGCGTTTTTTATCAGGCTCAACCTCGAATGGTTTTACCGGCTTTTGTGCCAGCCCAAGCGCATCGGCCGCGTGATGAAGCTGCCGCTTTATCTCTTTTCCGCCGTTGCGGCCAAGGGGAGGAAGAAACATGCTTAAGGTTTTTCTGGTCGCGCACACCCCCATGCCCGAAAAAGTGGTGTCGGCGGCGGCCAAAATGTGTTACAGCGACGCCGGGGCCGAGGCGCTGCTCGACGGCCTGACCGACGAGGCGAGCGGCCGGTTTCTGCACATGCTGACCGAAATCGGGCACGAAAGCCCCATCGAGCACGCCAGCTTTACCTTTGCCGTCGAAGGGGTTTCGCGGTCGCTGCTGGCGCAGATTACAAGGCACCGCATCGCCTCGTTCAGCGTGCAGTCGCAGCGGTATGTCCGCAAAGAGGCCTTTTCGTATATCACGCCGCCCGAAATCGAGAAAAACGCCGAGGCAAAGGCGCTGTTTGACGACACGATGCAGCTTTTGCAGCAGCGGTACGACCGGCTGTCCGAGCTTCTGGCCGGGCAGCGCCGCGCCGAGTTCGAGGCGCAGGGACTCAGCCCAAAGCAGGTGGAAAAGAAAACGGAAAAGGCCGCCATCGAGGACGCCCGATACGTTTTGCCCAACGCCTGCGAAACCAAGATGATCATCACCATGAACGCCCGCTCGCTGCGCAATTTTTTCCGCCTGCGCTGCTGCGGCCGCGCCCAGTGGGAAATCCGCGAGCTGGCCTGGCAGATGCTGGCTTTGTGCCGAAAGGCGGCGCCGGCGCTGTTTGAAAAGGCGGGGCCTGCCTGCCTGAACGGCCCGTGCACCGAGGGCGCCATGTCGTGCGGCAGGGCGGAGGAAATGAGAAAACGGGGGGCGGACTGTGGCAGGTAAGCTGTTTGTCATTGAGGGAACCGACGGAAGCGGCAAATCGACGCAGTTCAGGCTGCTGTGCGACGCGCTGACCGCGCGCGGCATCCGGCACCGCGAAATCGTCTTTCCGCGCTACGGCGAGGAATCGTCGGCGCTGGTGCGCCAATACCTGAGCGGGCAGTTCGGCAGCCGTCCGGACGACGTCGGACCCTATGCCGCCTCGACTTTTTACGCCGTCGACCGCTACGCGTCGTACAAAACCGACTGGATGGACGATTACAGAGCGGGCGTGCCCATTTTGTGCGACCGCTACACCACCTCCAACGCCATCCATCAGGCGGCCAAGCTGCGGGGGGCGGAGCGCGAGGAGTATCTGCGCTGGCTGTTTGACTTTGAATACCGGCTGCTGGGGCTGCCCGAGCCGACCGAGGTCTTTTTTCTCGACATGCCGGCAGAAGCCACCTTTGCCCTGCTGCACAAGCGGCAGGGAGAGGGGGGCGACATTCACGAAACCGACCACGAATATCTGGCGCGGTGCCGGCAGAGCGCCCTTGCGGTGTGCCGCAGCTGCGGCTGGACGGCGGTCGCCTGCGCGCCGGACGGAAACCCGCTGAAGCCGGAGCAAATCAGCGGCATCATTGTAAAAAAGGTTCTGGAGGCGCTGGAAACGGGCGCTGGCAGACCGTGATATTTTAAGCACTGGGATGTGAATACTCTATGCTGGACTTTACCGCAATCAGCATTCACGACAAGGAAAAACTGGCGCCCTGTCTGGCCGCCAACCGGGCCCGCATCAATGAGCGGAGCTTTGCCAGCATGTACATCTGGGGCCGGCATTACGGCTTTGAGGTCTGCGTGCGCGACGGCGTGCTCTTTACCCACTGCCTGCCGTCCGACGGCTATCGCATTTTTCTGGCGCCCGTCGGGCCGGGGGATACGACGGCCGCCTTTGCCCAAATGCACAGCGACAGCCTGCGCCTGCACCAGCCCTACCGCGTCTACTGCTTGTCGGCCGACGAGGCCCGGGCGCTCGAAGAACGGTATCCCGGCCGGTTTGACATCGCAAGCGACCGCAACAACTTCGATTATATCTACAACCGCGCCGATCTGGCCGACCTGCAGGGCAAAAAGTACCACGGAAAACGCAATCACATCCGCAGGTTTCTCAACGCATACGACGGGCGCTGGCGCTACCGCGCCGTCGACCCGCTGCGCGATTTTCACCTGCTGCTCGATTTTCAGAAAAAATGGCAGCGGAGCAAGGGCGGCGACCGCCAGTCCGACTACCAGCACGAGCTGTACGCCATCGAGCAGGCGCTGATCCATTACGACACGCTGGGCATCCGCGGCGGCGTGCTGGAAATTGACGGGCACATCGCCGCCTTTACCCTTGGCGTGCCCCTGACCGGGGACACCATGGACGTGCTCATCGAAAAGGCCGACGCCGCGATAGACGGCGCCTATCCCATGATCAACCGCGAGTTTGTGCGGCACGAATGCGCCGCCTTTGCCTATATAGACCGCGAAGAGGACATGGGCATCGAGGGCCTGCGGCGCGCCAAGCTGTCGTATTACCCCGCCATGTTCACCGAAAAGTTTGTCGCCACCCCCAAAGAACCGGGGAGGCCGCTGTGATCCGCGCGGCGCGTGCGGGCGACAAAGCGGACGTCATGGCAATTTACAACGTCTGCTTTCCCGGCGAGGAGTCCTTCTGCCGCTGGTTTTTCGACCGTGTTTACCGGCCGGAAAACACGCTGGTGTGGGAGCAGGAC
>CAKUPI010000061.1 GCA_934675045.1 uncultured Eubacteriales bacterium | reverse complement strand
TCCTTTGCCATATTGATGGAGACGGGCTGAAAATCGTCAAGGAAGGTGGTGCAGCACAAAGGCCGCCCGCAAATCCCCAGCCCGCCGATCATTTTCGCCTCGTCGCGGACGCCGATCTGGCGCAGCTCGATGCGGGTGCGGAAAACCGAGGCCAGGTCCTTGACCAGCTCGCGAAAGTCAATACGGCCGTCAGCGCTGAAATAAAAGAGGATTTTGCTGTGGTCAAAGGTGTACTCCACGGCAACCAGTTTCATTTCCAGCTTGTGCTTGGCGATTTTTTCTTCACAAATGCGAAAAGCGTCTTTTTCCAGCCGGGCGTTATCCTCGACAACCTTAAGGTCGTTTTCGGTCGCCTTGCGCACGACTTTTTTCAAAGGCTTGACAATGGAATCGTCAGGGACCTCGTGATTCGGCTGCATCACCTCGCCGCACTCGACGCCGCGGGCTGTTTCGACGATGACAGCTTCTCCCTCGCGCACCTGTGTGCCGTTGGGATCAAAATAGTAGACCTTTCCGACTTTTTTAAAACGAACGCCGATAACTTCCGTCATTACTGCCTCCAGCAAAGCTTTAGATTCTCACCGCAAAAGGCGGCTAACGCCCCCGAAAGGGCGGTTACCGAGGCGTTAAAGGCGGTTTTCGCCTTTTGCTCCCCGATGTATTCGTACAAAGAAAGCAGGGCGCCCGGCTGCGGCGCGCCTTGCTCAATCATGGCCAGCAGGTGCCTGCACAGCGCATCGCAAAAAAGCGCATAATCGTCACGCGAGAGGCGTGACAGCTCCATACAGCAGGAGAAAATGGCCAGTTCACCCTGCCCGAGCGCGGCCGAAAAGCTGGCGGCCAGCTGAGAAAGCTGGCTTTCCGCACCGGCGAGAATATCGCAGGCCGCACCCAGAAAGCCGCCGGCGGCGGTGATGGCAGCGTCGATTTGCTGCGTGTCCGACGACGGGAAGCGCTGCCGCAGAAGCGGGCGCAGCACCGCGGGTTCAAGCGGCTGCAGACGGTAGTGCAGGCTGCGCGAGCGCACGGTCTGCAAGAGAGACTCGCTGTTTTCACACAGCAGAATAAAAACCGACGACGCCGGCTCTTCCAAAACCTTCAGAAGGGCGTTTTGACTTTGCAGGTTCATTTTATCGGCTGCGCAGATCACAAAAACCTTCCGCTCGGCTTCGCTGGGGCGGATAAAGGAGCGCGCGCGCAGCTCGCGCACCGCGTCGACCTTGATTTCGGCCCCATCCGGATTGAATAGCTCGTAATCGGGGTGAGAGCCGGCTTTCATGCGGATGCAGGCCCCGCAGCGGCCGCAGGGAGCCGGAGAGGAGGTGCACAGCAGCCCCATTGCAATGTCGCGGGCTGCCGTGCGCTTGCCGGAACCGCGCGGACCGCTGAGAATCATGCAGCCGCTTTCCATGGCCTGCGGATCGGAAAGCGCCTGCTTTAGATTGTCATTCCCAATCAGCGAGGGGAAAAGCATGGAAACTACACCTTTTCAAAGCGTTCGACGTTGAGGACGAAAATCGTAGCGCCGCCGACAGTGACCTCGACAGGCATCGAGGGATAGAAGTTGATGCCGGCTTCAGAGGTGGTGGGAATGACCTGCTTGCGGCTCTTGGAGTATTTGCCGATGATGTCGATGACGGCCTGGACGCGATCGTCGTTGACGCCGATGAGAATCGTGACGTTCCCGGCGCGGAGGAAACCGCCCGTGGTGGACAGACGCGTGACAGAGTAGCCCTCTTTCATCAGGTTCTGGATGACAGCGGAAGCATCGTCGGCGTTCAGGATAGCAATCAGCATTTTCATCTTTCATATCCTCCTTTCAGGATCAGGCGGCAATGCCGCTTCGGTGACTATATGGATGTAAGTGTCTCTATTATAACCCTTTTTGCGTAAAAATTCAACGCAAAACTTTGTCAAAGTCTCGCCGAGTACAGCGACGGCGACGCCCGGCGGGTAAGGCGCGAGGTTTTCGCCGGCAATGCGGCCGACGCAGCGATTCAGCGGCAGGGCCTGCTTGGGCGCAAACAGCGCCTGCCGGGGGGAAAGGGGGGCGGGGGGCAGCGGCGGCGGGGGACAGGAGTCCGGTTCGGAGCAAGGGCTTCCGGCACCTTGGGCGACGGTGCAGAGCGCCTGCTCCAGCCGTGCCCAGTCCTCGCGGGTGTCCTGCGGGGTCAGAATAAAGACCACACGACCCTCATCCTGCATTTCGGGCTCGACGCCGAGGGAAAAGAGCCGTTCTGCGGCGTCAAAGCCGCAGATTCCCGCCCTGTCGGTGCGAACGGTCAGGCGGCAGGGGTCTCCGCCGTCCAGACAGGTAAAGGGTGTATGCGCCGCAATGCGCCGGCGCAGCTCGAGTGCGCGCTCGGCCGTCTGCTGCCACAGGCCGTTGTCGCGCTCCATTTTTGCGCGCGCAAGGTCAAGGGAGGCCATGACAACATAAGAGGGGGAGGTGGTGCCGAACAGGGCGGTTGCGGCGCGCAGCTCGCGCTGCTGCCCGGCGTCTAAGCCGCGAAAGACCAGATAGGCGCCCTGTCCCAGCGCGCACAGCGTTTTGTGCGCGGAAAAAATGACGGCGTCGGCGCCCAGACAGGCGGGATCGGCACAGCCGCAGGCACGCAGGTGCGAGCCGTGGGCGGCGTCCACGATGAGCGCCGCGCCGCAGTCGTGCGCAGCGTGCGCCAGCTCAGCGATGTTCAGGCAATGCCCGTAGTAGGTCGGGCTGGTGACCAAGGCGGCGGAGGCGTCGCTTTTGCGCAGCGCTTCGCGCAGGCCGGCGGGGGAAATATCCCCGGTCACCCCCAAGTCCGGCAGAAACTCGGGGCAGACGTAGCGGGGAGACAAATCGAGCAGCGCGCAGCCGTCGATCACGCTTTTGTGGCAGTTGCGGTCGAGCACGACGCTGCCGCCGGGCGCGCAAAAAAAGCGAAGGGCTGCCTTTAACCCCTGCGTCGCGCCGCAGGTGAGAAAGAAACAGCCCTCCATGCCGTACCACCGGGCGGCCAGCGCTTCGGCCAGCGCAATGGGTCCGTCGCCCGCATACAGGTTGCCGGTCAGGGGAAGCTCGGTGTAATCGATGGGAAAAACACCGTCAAGCGGGCCGGCGCAGGCGCGCCCCTTGTGCCCCGGCATATGAAAGCGGGAAACGGCGGGGCGGGCGGCCAGTCCGGCCAAAGCTTCAAAAAGCGGGGCGTTATACATATCGGCGCTCCACGCTTTCGGGAACGAACATGGGGGAAACGTCAAAAACGGCAATGTCCCCGGGGGAGCAGTCCATTTCGGTGACGTCGACAATGGTGTGGCTGACGCCGACATGCCCCAGCACGCGCGCCCGCTTGCCGTTGACGGTCACATAAAAGCGCTTGCCGGTCAAAAAGGACTTGAAGCTGCTGGCGGCGTAGCGGAAGCTGTCGCCAAAGCGGAAGGAATCGCGCGCTTTTTCCAGCATGTAGCCGTCGGAAGTGCCGACGGGGATGATGGCGATTTTGGTCGGTCTTTTGGTGGTGTAGGCCGAGCTGTAACCGATGCCGTGCCCCTTGGTCAGCCAGCGCACCTCGGCGACCGAGCTTTGCAGCCTGCCGGTTTTTTGCAGGCCGTAGTCGCCGCGGCAGGTCATACGGCCGCCGATGGCGGAGCCGGGGCGCACCGCGTCCAGCACGGGAAGATTGCAGTAAAACAGGCCGGCCGAGTTGGCGGCGTGCAGCATGCCGGGCTCCAGGCCCGCCTGCCGGACCCTGGCGGCGACGTCCAGCAGCAGGTTGCATTGTTCGAGCGTCTTTTTGCGGCTGTGAAACGCGCAGGGGAAATGGGTGTACATGCCGGTCACGTTCAGGTTGGTCATAAAACGGTAAACGGACAAAATGCGCTCAAGCTCCGAAGGCTCAAAGCCGTAGCGCCCCATGCCGGTGTCGATTTTGATGTGGACATCGCACGAAACCCCCTCTTTTTCCGCCATGCCGTTGAGAGCGACGGCGGCGTCGTAAGAGCCGATGGTCGCGGTGGCGCAGGCTGTTAAAATCTGCTTGATGTCCTCGGCGCACGAGGTGGAGCGCAGAATCAGGATTTCCTCCTCGGTGCAGCCCCAGTCGCGCAGGCGAACGGCGTCCTGCGGCTCGGTGACGGCAAAACGGCGCACGCCCTGTTGGCGGAGCAGGTCGGCCATTTGATGAAGATCCAGACCGTAGGCGTTGGCCTTGAGCACGGCGATAATGGGAACGCCGCCGGCCTTTTCGCGGATCTTGTCCAGATTGTTGATGATTTTATCTTTCTCTACTATCAAAACCTTCATATCAAGCCTCCGTTCTTTCTGTATCCCGTCTTTTCAGTTCTTTTGCTTCTGCCCGGCAGCGCCTGTCCGGGCGCGTTCACGGCGTACGACCAGCTTGTGCCGAACGGCGCGGAGCTTGTCCATGCCGGTATTGGCCGCAAAGTTAATAAGCGGATGGTAAATCATTTCAAACTCGCCGCAGAACTCGACCAAATCGCCGGAAAAGCCCTTTTTGAAAAGATAAAGCCCGTACAGCGGGTTTTCGGGCGTCAGGTCTCCGGAAACGCCGCGGAAGTCATAGATGTCGCAGTGGGTTTCCAGCGCCCAGCGGATCATTTCCCACTGAAGCTGGTAGTTGGGCATGACGTTGCGGTACTGGTTGGACGACGCGCCGTACAGATACCACACCTTGTTGCCGTAGTGAATGGCAAGGGTGCCCGCAATGGGCTTGTCCTGCCAGAAGGCCATATACAGCCGGGCGTGCCCGCCCAGCGCGTCGAGCATTTTTTCAAAATAGGACAGCGGACGGACAATAAATCCGTCGCGGGTGCCGGTTTCCTGCATGATGGCGGAAAAGGCGGGCAGCATTTCCTTGCCGCACAGACGCACCTCGACGCCCTTGCGCACGGAAAGCCGCAGGTTGTAGCGGGTTTTCTGGTGAAAGGCGGCCAGCAGCTCCTCTTCGGTTTTGTCCTTCACATTCAGGCGGAAAACGTAGTTGGGCTGAATGCCCTCAAAGTTTTTGCCGCCCGCCTTGCGGGTGTATCCCAGCTTTTCCATCAGGGCGATGAACTGCGTGTCGTCGCTCTTGACGTCGGGGTCCAGCTTGAGCGCATAGGCGCGGTGTTTTTTGGCCAGAGCGGCGGCGCCGCGCGTCAGCTCAGCCAGCGACTCCTCGTCGTGTACATCGCACACGGGGCCGCGGGCCGCATACATTAAGGTGTAGGGAAGAGCGGGCATTTTGCGGATGAGCACCGAAAGGCCGGCCTTGATCTTCCCGTCCTCTCCGCGAACGATGACCGCCTCCCATTTCCAGCTGTCCTTGACGTCGGCCCACAGGCGCGACTGGAGAAAATGCCCCTTGGGACAGCTCTGGCAAAAACTCTCATATTCCTGCAAGGTGTCTTTGGTAACCAGTTCAAACATTTGCGTCCTCCATATATTACAAAAAGCGTTGGATAACCGCTTTGCGTGCAAGCTATCTTTCTTTTTATTATTCTACAACATTTTGTGCGGGAATGCCACAGGTAAAGCACAGAAAGAAAGAAAAAAGCAGCCGCCTGTCGGGCGGCTGCTTGGTGCAAGCGATTAGCCGATAAGGTTGTTGTCCACCTTGTACATATGACGAACCAGCTCCAGCGTTTTGCAGCTGTAACCCCATTCGTTGTCGTACCAGGCAACCAGCTTGACAAAGGTGCGGGTCAGAGCCATACCGGCGCTGGCGTCAAAGATGCAGGTGTGGGGGTTGTCCGCGAAGTCGGAAGAAACGAACATCTGGTCGCAGTACTGCACAATGCCGGCCATTTCGTTTTCCGAAGCGCGCTTGACGGCGGCGCAGATTTCCTCGTAGCTGGCCTCGTTCGCCAGATTCAGCGTCAGGTCGACGACGGACACGTCGGGCACGGGAACGCGGAAGGACATACCGGTCAGCCTGCCGTTGAGCGAGGGGATAACCTTGCCGACAGCCTTGGCAGCGCCCGTCGAGGAGGGAATGATGTTGGCCGAGGCGGCGCGGCCGGCGCGCCAGTCTTTGGTCGAAGTGCCGTCGACAACCTTCTGCGAGGCCGT
This sequence comes from uncultured Eubacteriales bacterium, assembly GCA_934675045.1. Lineage (GTDB taxonomy): Bacteria > Bacillota > Clostridia > Oscillospirales > Butyricicoccaceae > Ventrousia. The sequence goes on along the minus strand of CAKUPI010000061.1, from coordinate 3,026 downwards.
CATGGCGTGAATGGTGGTCATCAGGCCTTCGCGAATTCCAAAATTGTCATTGATGATTTTGGCAAGCGGCGCCAGGCAGTTGGTGGTGCAGGAAGAGTTGGAGACAAAACGCATGTCGGGCTTGTACGTATCCAGGTTGACGCCTACGACGAACATCGGGGTATTGTCTTTGGACGGAGCGGAGAAAATGACCTTTTTGGCGCCGGCATCGATGTGGGGCTGCGCTTTTTCGCTGGTCAGGAAGCGGCCGGTGCAGTCAATGACATAGTCGGCGCCGACCGATGCCCAGGGAATATCGCGGGGCTCTTTCGCCGTAAAGAGAGGAATTCTTTTTCCATCTACAATCAGGGCGCTGTCGTCGGACTTTACCTCGTTCGGAAGGGTTCCGTGCGTGGTGTCGTACTTCAGCATGTAGGCCAGATAATCCGGGGCCTTGGACGGGGCGTTGATAGCGACAATTTCAACGTCGGGCATAGAAAGGGAAGCACGCAGCACCAAACGCCCGATTCTGCCGAATCCGTTGATACCAACTTGAATGCTCATGTCTTAACATCCTCCAAAGTTTGTTTCTTTTTCCTCAGATTCCCTTGCGCAAATCTGATAAACTACCATAATTATTATACACTATCTCTCAGGGCGGGACAAGGAGTTTAATCCATAAATTAAACTGCCCGTTCAAAAATAATTTGTAATAAAGATAAAAATGGGTTATGATAAAACTGCGAAGTCGAAATTTAGCGAATAATGTCGAATGGGGTGATTCGATGAGTGTGGAAAAGACGTCCCCACTGCTATTCGGGGAAGTTTACGACCTCTTTCGCGGCGATGAAGATTTCTATTTTTTGTGCTCGGCCTCCGGGCGGGTGCTTTTTACCGCGGGCAGCCTGAAATTGTTTCTCGAGGGGGACCTGACAGGGAGAAATCTCAACGATTTTTTGCCCGATACACTTGCTGCCAATATTATTGCCGCTTCCTTTCAAAAAGAGTACTATGAGTTTCGGTGCGAGCTGCTGGGAAAGCATTTTCGCGGGAGCGCCGAACCGTCCGACGGATATATTGTCATTATGCTTTTTCCGGTCAGCGAGGACGGAAAGGCGTTCATTCGAAAGACCTCCGCACAGTTTATCAGCCGCGAGATCTCCGATCAGCTCAGCCTCATGTCGGCTGCTCTCACGCTGCTGCGCAACGAGATCGGGCAAACGGAGCTGCACAGGAAGCTGGAGGCCCCGCTTTCCCTGCTCGGGCAGGGCATCATGCGCCTTTTGCGCCTTGCGCGCAACATGCTCGACTGCGCGCTGTATGAAAACGGCGCCCTGCCCCTCTGCCTGCGGGAAGGCGATATGGCGGCCTTTTGCCGGGATTTGTCGGTTCGGCTGGCCCCCATCTGCCAAAAGGCCGGCATCGACCTGTCGTGGAGCCTGCCGGATCAGCCGGTTATCTGCCTGTTCGACGAGGAAAAGGTCGAGCGCATGATACTCAATCTGCTTTCCAACGCCATCAAGGCGGGGCGCGACGCCCCCATTGAAGCCGAGCTGAGCGATAGGGGCGGCAGCGTCGCCATCACCGTCACCGACCACGGGGGCGGAATCGCGGGTGAAGCGATGCGCACCGTCATGAACAAGCACGTGCTGGCCTCGCCGGAACAAGGCGGCACGGCGGGCGGAGCCGGTTTCGGGCTGGCGCTTCTGCGGGCCTTTGCGGCCCGGCACGGCGGGACGCTGATTATGAGCAGCAACACGAGCGGCACCTCGGCCTGCATTTCGCTGCCGAAAAACCTTGCGCAGGAGCGCATGGCGCTCAACGCGGCCCGTCTCGATTACGCCGGGGGCTTTGACCACATCCTTCTGGAGCTGTCCGACGTTTTGGGCAAAGAGTTTTACTGAAAAAAGCACAAAAAAGCTGAGATGTAAGCATCTCAGCTTTTTTCCTGTACGGGTTTTTCTTATTCGTCAAGGCGCCCGACGACGGACCCGCCGCGCGTGTAAAAGCGCGGAATGCGCGAAACCAGCGTAGAGGTCACCTCACCGACCGAGCCGGGAATCATGGCGGCCAGCTCATAGGCTTCACAGTGCAGATGCCCGTCGCGGCCGAAGAGGGTGACGACGTCGTTTTCCTGTGCTTCGGGGATGTCGGTGACATCGAGCATCAGGTAGTCCATACAGACCTTTCCCATGACCGGCGCCCATTTGCCGTGCAGCATAAAGCGCGTCGGGGCCTGCATTTTGCGGCGGAGGCCGTCGGCAAAGCCGACCGGAATGACGGCAAGGCGGGTGGGGCGCAGTGTGTATTCGGTCGGGCCATACCCCACGGGAGTTCCGGCCGGAATCTCCTTGATTTGGAAGATGCGGGCGTAAAACCCGGCTGAGGGCATGGGGGAGTCCTCGGACAGGCCGAGCAGCAGCGCGGCGATGCGGACAAAGTCACCGCGGCTTTCCGGGTACAGCACGGCGAAATCGCTGGCCGCGCTGTGCTTTTGGAAGTGGTGGCCGAGCGCGCTCAGGCGTTCGCAGAAAAGGTCGAACAGCGCCGTCTGCGCACGGTTAAAGGCGTCGCCGCGCGGCAGATCGGCCACGGTGTATTGGGTAAAGACGCCGCGGACCTGCAGCCCGGGCAGGCGGAAAATGGCGTCTGCGTCGGCGACGGCGGCTTCCATGTCGGAAAGGAGCAGGCCGAAGCGCGAAAGACCGACATCGGTTTTGATGTGCACATCGATGACAACGCCGGCCTCGCAGGCGGCCTCGGACAGCTCCCGCGCGCGGGAAAGGCTGATGACGGGAAGCATGATTCCGTTTTGCGCCGCCAGCGCGGCGTGCTGCGCCGGACAGGGACCAAGGGTCAGGATGGGGGCGGAAATGCCGCCCTCGCGCAGCTCCATGGCCTCTTCGATGCAGGCGACGGCAAACTGCCCGCACCCCGCCTGCTCCAGCGCCTGCGATACGGGAACGGCGCCCAGACCGTAGGCGTTTGCCTTGACGACGGCCATGATGCCGGCGGGGGCCATCGAAGCGGCCAGCGCCTTGTAGTTG
>CAKUPI010000060.1 GCA_934675045.1 uncultured Eubacteriales bacterium | reverse complement strand
AAACCGCTCATGCTAATGTTGCTTCTAACCTCAGTATACCCCAGACAGCGCAAAAAAGCAATACACCGCAGCAGATATTCCCAAAGTCTCCGGGTGTTGTGACGGCGGATACTTCACCGTTCGAACGCATGGTACCGAAAAGCTCTAATCAGGCACGGAAACAACCTGTTGAGTTTACGTGGATGCATTTCCCCAAAAGTGAGGTAGATGACATAAAAATAGAATCCCCAACGCAGATCTCCTCCGACGAATCGGAAGTACAACCCGAAATAACAGGGGATTCTATTCTTAGTATACTCCAGGCAGCGCAAACAAGCAACACGCCGGAGCAGGTTGTTTCATCTGCCCCGTTTTTTGTCAATAAACTGCATTGCATGATTGCAGCCGGCGCCTCGATATTGAAAAAGGCCTGTTTATATGCTAAAATTATGTAGGATTTGCAGCCATTGGAGGTTTTGTTTTTGGAACTTTTGGATTATCAGTATTTGTGCAAAGATGCACTTGAGTTTATGCGTAACCTCGATGATGGCTCGGTGAAGTTGATTATAACATCACCACCATACAACGTTGGGAAAGAGTATGAAGCGCGAACAAAAATTGAAAGCTACCTCAATAAAATAACTCCTGTCATTCATGAGATGGTCCGCGTATTGGCTGACGACGGCAGCATATGCTGGCAAGTAGGCAATTACGTGGAAAATGGCGAAGTGTTTCCACTGGACATATATTATTATCCCATTTTCAAAAATCTTGGATTAAAGCTGAGAAACCGCATTATTTGGCATTTTGGCCATGGTCTGCATTGTAAAAACAGATTTAGTGGTAGATATGAAACCATTCTGTGGTTTACCAAATCTGACCATTATACTTTTAATCTGGACAGTGTCCGGGTCCCGGCCAAGTATCCCGGCAAACGCTATTATAAAGGAGATAAAAAAGGGCAAATCTCCGGCAACAGACTTGGCAAAAATCCCGAAGATGTCTGGGAGCTGACCGTTAACAGGTTGTATGATGATTGGGATAGCCTTATATGGGACATACCGAATGTAAAGTCCAATCACCCGGAAAAAGAAGACCACCCCTGCCAATTTCCCATTGAACTTGTTGAACGTTGTGTTTTGGCGCTAACCAATGACGGCGATATCGTATATGATCCCTTTGCCGGCGTTGGCAGCACGCTGCTTGGAGCCTTAAAAAACTCCAGACAAGCTTATGGAACAGAATTGGAGCAAAAATATGTTGACATTGGCCTTGCTCGCATTGAAAGGCTGAAAAATGGTACTCTGCGCACGAGGCCAATTTATCAAACCATTTATAAGCCGACAGGAAAAGAAAGCGTGGCAAAAATCCCAGATGAATGGAAGGAACTATCATGAAGATAGCCAATATGTACAGCCATCTGAATGGATATGAATTTATGCTCGTTCATAGGCAAAACCTGTGGGCTGAGATTGAGCATGCCATAAACAGTATAGACGCTAATGCCTATGTAAAATATAGCAAAGACAAGGTCAGAACAGGAAGGCCCTTATATGACCAGAAGAAAATCAACAAGGAATTTGGGCGTATTTTGTTTCCTCAAGGATGGCAATCTGTAACAACGCAGTATTATGTAACCGGAGATATAGAGACTGAAAGAGAAATCGTCGGTATCAGAGACAGGTTGAAACAAAAAAGAATGATTGAAGCAAAGGGGTTTAAAGCATACAGCACCAACAATCAGGTGGATTTTGTAAAAGACAGGGTGGCTGTCGAGGTGCAGTTTGGCAAGTATTTCAGTGTTGCGTATGATCTGCATGTAAAACATACATTCTTTTTTCTAAGAAACGATATCGACGTTGGAATTGAGATTGTTCCGACTAAAGCCATGTGCCTAAAAATGGACACGGGTGTTGCATGGTTTGAAAACGAAGTGGCAAATGTTATTCGTGAAGGCCGATCAAATCCCACAGTCCCAATTGTCATGTTAGGCATCGAGCCAGAAGAAATCCGGATATAATTCCTCCACTTGTTGTTCCTATTTCCGGTGCAGCTCACAAACCGTGGGCTGCGCTTTTATTGCATGGATTTTGGGGTTCGCAGAAAACAAACTGGCCCACAAGTTTTGGCGGTCAACTTATGAGCCCATACCGTTGGCGGAGAAGAAGGGATTCGAACCCTCGAACGGCTTTTGACCGTTACACGATTTCCAATCGTGCGCGCTCGACCAGCTGCGCGACTTCTCCGCGTGGTCTAACAGACAGGCATATTGCGCTTTCAGAAAACAGGCCTTTGTTATAATAGCACGGGGCAAGTAATAGCACGGGGCAGGGAGCTTGTCAAGCCCCCTGCCCCGTTTTTCGTCAATAAACATACTCGAACTGGCAGCCGCAGACGTCTACGGTGTCGCCTTCCTGCACGCCGGCTTTTTCCAGCATGTCGAAAACGCCCGCCTTGCGCAGCACGCGCTCGAAGTACATCCGCGACTCATAATCGTCAAAGTTGACCGACCGAATCACCTTTTCGGGCCATGCGCCGCCGACGCAGTACACGCCGTCGCGCAGCTCGATGGAAATATCGCGCTCGCCCAGCGCCGGCGTCTCCTCGACGACCAGCTCATCTTGGTACACGGTGACGGGCGGCAGGTCGCCGAGCGTCTGCCACACCGCCCAAATCAGCTCATTCACGCCCTGCCGCGTCGCCGCCGAAATTTCGTAAACCGGGAAGCCCAGCTCGGCGCAGCGCGCCTTCAGGCGCTTTAAATTGTCGCTGTCGGCGGGCAGAATGTCGCTTTTGTTGGCGGCAACAATCTGCGGGCGGCCGACCAGCGTCTCGCTGTACCCGCGCAGCTCTTCGTTGATGGCGTCCAAATCGGCGACCGGGTCGCGCACCTCGCTGCCCGAAACGTCGACGACGTGGACCAGCAGGCGGCAGCGGTCGATGTGCCGCAGAAAATCGTGGCCCAGCCCGGCGCCCTCGGCCGCCCCTTCGATGATGCCGGGGATGTCGGCCGCGACAAAAGAGGCCCCCTCGTCGACGTATACGACGCCGAGGTTGGGCGAAAGCGTGGTGAAGTGGTAATTGGCGATTTTGGGACGCGCCTTGGAAATGACCGACAGCAGGGTGCTTTTTCCGACATTGGGGAAGCCTATCAGCCCCACGTCGGCGATGAGCTTAAGCTCGAGCACCACCTTGCGCGCGTCGCCGTCCTGCCCCGGCTTGGCAAAGCGGGGCGCCTGGCGGGTGGGGGTGGAAAAGCGGGCGTTTCCCCAGCCGCCGCGGCCGCCGCGGGCCGCGATATAGGGCTGCGCATCCGACATGTCGTGCATCAGCGCGCCGCTCTCGGCGTCGCGGATCAGCGTGCCGCGCGGTACGCGGATGACAATGTCCTGCCCGTTTTTGCCGGTGCAGCGCTTGGTGCCCCCCATCTCGCCGCTGCCGGCCTCGTATTTGCGCTTTATGCGGAAGTCGAGCAGGGTGGCCATATGGTCGTCGACAACAAAGACGACATTGCCGCCCTGACCGCCGTCGCCGCCGTCCGGCCCGCCGGCCGCAATATACTTTTCGCGGTGGAAGGAGACGCAGCCGTCGCCGCCCCGCCCCGCCCGGATAGAAATGGTTACGATATCGACAAACATAAGGTCACCTCGATTGCATGATGATGAACAAAACCGCAGAAAAAACGGCTGCTTGCGCAGCCGTTTTCAAAGCAATTACTGGACGGGGTACACCGAAACCTTTTTGCGGTCGCGGCCCAGGCGCTCGAAAGCCACCTTGCCCTCGACAAGAGCGAAAAGGGTGTCGTCACTGCCGCGGCCCACATTGGTGCCGGGGTGAATCTTGGTGCCACGCTGCTTGACCAGAATGTTGCCGGCCAGAACGTGCTGTCCGTCGGCGCGCTTGACGCCCAGGCGTTTGGACTCGGAGTCACGGCCGTTCTTCGTGGAGCCCATACCTTTTTTATGTGCCATGTGGTTTACACCTCCGTTTAACAGAATGTGGAAAGGAAACTCAGGCCTCGATCTTGTCGATGGTGACCTTGGTATAGGGCTGACGATGGCCCTGACGGCGGCGGTAATTCTTCTTGGCCTTGTATTTAAAGACCATGATCTTCTTCTGCTTGCCGTTTTTGACGACGGTGCCCTGCACCTTGGCGCCGGAAACGGCGCTGCCGGCCGTCACATTGCCGTCCTTCTCAACGAGCAGGACGTTGTCGAACGTGATCTTGGCGCCGTCCTCCACGCCGAGCTTTTCGACATAGATGGTGTCGCCCTCGGCAACCTTGAACTGCTTGCCGCCGGTAACGATAACTGCGTACATAACCCATATCCTCCTTTTTTCAGAGTCGCGCTCTGGGGGCCGGACGCCGATGCATCCGTTACAGCCCTTTCAATGCGGCTTTGATAGTATATCACGCCGCGCCGGGCTTGTCAAGCGTTTTCACCGCAGCCAATCGTTGGAAACGGCGGCCATCCGCTCTGCGTCTGAGACCGGTGCCGCCCGTCAGGAAGCGCTTCCCGCGGCGAGCCGGCCGGGCGGACGAAGGCCCTGCCGGGCAGGGCGGGGACGGCGCGGCCGGAGGATTTTACCCCTTGAGCCGGCACAGATGCCGTTCGCCGAAATCGCACAGCGTGTCAAACAAAAGCTGATGCCCCGCCGCGTTGGGGTGAATGCCGTCGCCGCACAGCAGCGCACCGGTGTCGCGCCGCTGCAAAAAGCTGGTCCGCACGTCGGCCAGCAAAGCGCCCGTCTCGGCGGCCACCCGCGCGACCAGACCGGAATACATCTCCTGAAACCGGTATATGCGCTGCACATCGCCCAGCCAGCGCAGAATGTTTTTGCGCTCCTGCTCGCCGGAAGCCACCCAGTGCAGGTACCGCTCGGCGTCAATGGGCGGCAGCGTCATCAGCGCAACGGTCACCCCCCTTTTTTGCAGCCCGCGCACCAAATCCGCGTACAGCGCGCAGAACTCCTCGGGCGGCGTCTTGGGGTCAAACTCCCCCTCGGGGTTTTGCGCCACCGCCTTCCAGTCAAAATCGCAGTCGTTCCCGCCGTATTCCAGCAGGGCGACCTCTCCCCCGTTTCCCCGCTCCAGCATGCGCTGCAAAAGCACCGCGCCCTTGCGCACCGTGTAGCCGAAGTGCGAGCAGTTGTGAATCTGCACCTGAAAGCGCTCGGAAAAGCGGGCGAAATGACCGCTTTCCAGCGGCCGATAGCGTCCGGCGTCAAGCACAATCCCCTTCATGATGGAATCTCCGAAAACATCTATACGACACGACACAATTCATTTCCCCTTTGCATCTGGTTTTCGAAACTATGTTACACGTTTTTATTCTCCTTGTCAAGTTTTCTTTTGCACTTGACACAGCATTTTCGCAGCAAGTATAATACAGTGTGAGGAGTGATAGACAAAATGCAGCCGTTTTCTCTGCCGCCGTGGAGCGCACTGCCCGAAATCGAGCTTTATATGGATCAGGTGGTCAGCATTGTGGAAAAGGCGCTGTCCCCGCTGCCCGAGGGCGAGGGAAAGGCGGTCACGCCCGCCATGATCAACAATTACGTCAAGCAAAAGGCCCTCCGTCCCCCGGAAAAGAAGCGCTACGGCCGCGGGCACGTGTCGGCGCTGCTGATTTTGTGCACGCTGAAGCGCGTTTTGACGGTGAGCGAAATCAAAAGCCTGCACGAGCTGCTGCTCGGCAGCCGCAGCGAGGAGGAGTGCTACGAGCTTTTCCGCGCCGAGCTGCACAGCGCCCTGACCCGCGTTTTCTCCGGCGGAGAGACCCCCGGCCGCACCGCCGGAGAAGAGGGACGCGCGCTGCTGGCGCTGCGGGCCTGCTGCGGCGCTCTGGCGGAAAAGCTGCTGGCGCAGGAGCTTTTAACGCCGGAGGAATGAAGCCGTTTCCCGCAGGGGCTTGCGCGGCCCCTGCCGGCCCTTTGCGGCCTGTGCGAAAAAATGCGCGGTTTTGCCTGTCCTATTTTTCCCCGACGTGCTATAATCATGTAAAAAAATATGCTTGGGGGCATCGTGATGAAAATGAAACGCCTGGGCCGCACCAACCTGATGGTGACCGAAAACTCCTTTGGGGCGCTGCCCATACAGCGGCTTTCGTCCGGCGAGGCCGCCGCCCTGCTGCGCCGCGCCTACGACGCCGGCATCAACTTTTTCGACACGGCGCGCGCCTACACCGACAGCGAGGAAAAAATCGGCCTTGGGCTGAGCGATGTGCGCGGCAGCATCGTCATTTCGACCAAAAGCGCCGGCAAAACGCGGCAGGCCGTCTTAAGCGACCTTTCCGTCAGCCTGGAAAAGCTGAAAACCGGCTACGTCGACATCATGCAGCTGCACAACATCCCGGCTCTGCCCGACCCCGCCGACCCCGAAAGCCCCTACGCCGCCCTTGTGCAGGCCCGGCGCGAGGGCAAATGCCGCTTTATCGGCATTACGACCCACCGCATCGATGTGGCGCTGGCCGCCGCCGAATGCGGCCTTTATGACACGGTTCAGTTCCCCCTCAGCTACCTGTCGAGCGAGCAGGACCTCAAGCTGATCGAGGTATGCCGGCAAAGGGACGTCGGGCTCATCGCCATGAAGGCGCTGGCCGGCGGGCTTGTCAGCTCGGGCACGGCGGCTTTCGCCTTTTTTGCCCAGTTTGACAACGCCGTGCCCATCTGGGGCATCCAGCGCCAATCGGAATTGCAGGAGTTTCTGGACGCCGCTGCCGGACAGGTCTGCCTGACGCCCGCCCTGCGGGCCGTCATCGAGCAGGACAAGCAGGTTCTGACCGGCGATTTCTGCCGCGGCTGCGGCTACTGCAAGCCCTGCCCCGCCAGCATCGACATTCCGTGGGTCGGCCGGATGAGCCTGCTGCTGCGCCGCGCGCCGTGGCAGGAGTACGCCACCCCCGAATGGCAGGAAAAAATGCGGCAGGTGGAACAGTGCATTTCGTGCGGCGCCTGCAAAAGCCGCTGTCCTTACGGCATTGACGGCAGCAAGCTGACCCGCGACAACTGGGAGGATTACCAGAGCTTTATGCGCGAAAAGGGCATTTTACAGTAATTCCGACCGCAAAAAAGCGAAGCAATCTGTCGATTGCTTCGCTTTTTGTATGCTCTGCGGGCGGATTTGCGCGTTTCTTACTGCTCGCGCGGAACCAGGCGGGCGCCGCTGCGGATGGCGAAAATACCGCGCTCCTCGGTTTCCAGCGTATGAATGAGGCTTCTGCCGCCCGTGGGGCCGAAAACCTCGAGCACATCGGGCTCGACCGGGCGGACCTTCCGCTCTTCCTCGTTGACCAGCAGACAGGGCGCGCCGTCCTTTTCGCGGATTTCGTACACGCCGCCCTCTCCGGAGCGGTAAACGCCGACGGCCTTTTTCAGCTGCTCCGCCGTCCAGGGCGTGTCGACAAAGCGGTCCGCCTTTTCCAGCGGCAGGCCGGCGAACCAGCGCATTGCCGCGTCGGCGATGTCCGAGACCGGCACGCCGCTCTTGTTGCACAGCACCATCACGCCGACGCCGAGCTGCGGCGAAAACTGCAAATGGCTCGACACGCCGGGCAGGCTGCCGCCGTGGCCGATGCATACCACGTCGCCCAGATGGTGAATGGACAGGCCGTAGCCGTAATACTCCTGCAGGCCGTACAGCTGATGCGGCTTGCGCATTTCGCGGATGGCGTACTGGCTGAGCACCCGCTCGCCCGACGGGGCCAGGCCCTCGCTCAGATGGAAGCGCAGGTACTGCTTCATGTCGTTGAGGGTGGATTTGAGCGCGCCGCCGCCCATCAAGACAAAGGCGTTGTCATAAAAGTTGCGGCTGGCCTTTTCCCCCTCGTACAGCGTGGCGCAGTTGGGATCGGCGGCCGGCCTGATGAACTCGCAGGTGCTGCGGTTCATGCCGAGCGGAAGCAGAATGTGCTTTTCGACATAGTCGGCAAAGGAGCGCTCGCCGCCCGTTCTGTGAACGATTTCCGACAAAATGCCGAACCCGTCGTTGCAGTAGCTGAGGTTTTCGCCCGGGCGGCCGGTGAAGTTGGTCTGCTGCGCCAGACGCGAGGCCACCAGCTCGACGCCCTTTTCCGCCAGCAGCGGGCTGTGGGCCAGGTCTCCGTCCTTGTCTTCAAAAATGCCCATTTCGCGGGCGACATCTTCGGCCAGAATACGCGGAAGCGGGAAGTAGCCGCCGCTGTGGCACATCAGGTGCCGTATGCGCACCGGACGGTCGCTGCAAAGCTCGGGAATGTGCTTGGACACCAGATCGTCGATGTCGAGCGCGCCCCGCTCGTGCAGCTGCAAAATGGCGGTACAGGTAAAGGACTTGGTCACCGAGGCCAGACCGAAAATGGTGTCGCCGTCGGCCCGCGCGCCGCTCTGCACGTCGCGCACGCCGAAAAAGTTTTCGTACAGCGTCTCGTCCGGGCTGACGATGGCGACGGCAATGCCGGGCACATCGTTTGCCTGCATGATGCGCTGCACACAGCTTTCAAAGCCGGTTTTGTCCTCTTTTCTGCGGTCTTGCATGAAGATCCTCCCTTTCAACAATTCAATGATGCGGCAAAAGCGCGGCACAGGGCCGCGCTTTTGTCAATTAAAGACTGTTTTTGATGGTGCTGAAGATCTCGTCGGCCAGCGCGGCGGCGCCCGCCTCCATTTTCCGGCCCTCGGTCTCAAAGCGCACGCGCTCTCCCTCGTCCTTGACGCCGCCAAGGTTGATGAGGACGTTGAGCCATGCGCCGCGCACGCAGCACAGAAGATTGAGGGCGGCAACCCCCAGATCGCTGGCCGCGTTGGGATTGGATTTTCCGACGATGGTGCGGGCGGCTTCCAGCCCCTCGCAGGCCAGACGCATGGTCTCAAAGGGCACCTGCGTCGCCAGCAGCGTGGCGTCGGCGACGGCCGCTTTGCGCGCCGCCTTCTGCTCGTCGGTTTCCTTGGGCAGCTTAAAGGCGGCGGAAACCCGGTTGAAGGCCTCGGTGTCGCGGTCGATGGCGGCGAGCAGCGCCTGCTGCAAAGCGTCGGCGCGCTGCGCTGCCTCGCGGCAGACCCCTTCAAACTCGGCGTACTTGGCTTTTCCCAGGGTCAGGCGGGCCACCATGGCAACCAGCGCCGCACCCTGCGCGCCGCACAGGGCGCTGGCCGAACCGCCGCCCGGCGCGGGCGCGTCCGAACCCAAAACTTCATGGTATTTGCCGACCGTTAATGCTGTCAGTTCCATAACTCTCTCCGTTGGCGGTTTTTTAGAACAGGCCGCTGTTGTTGCCGTGTTCATCCACG
>CAKUPI010000059.1 GCA_934675045.1 uncultured Eubacteriales bacterium | reverse complement strand
CACCGGGCTGGACGATACGCTGGTGGACGAGAATGGGAAGCCTGTCGACACGTCTTTTGTGACGCTGCTGCAGCCGACGCTGCAATTTGAGATGCAGGTGCACCAGAGCGGGGAAATCCCCCTGACGGTTGACGTCACCCCGTACGGCTTTATCACCGCGGACATGCTGAAATGCGACATCAAGCCGGCGACCATCAAAGTCAGCGGCGAGCCGGGCATCGTCTCGACCATCAAGCAGATCAATCTGGGCAGCATCGGCGTCAAGCAGCTGCTCGAGGACAATGTCACCGAGCTGACCTTCCCCATCACACTGCCCAACGGCGTCTCGACCGACAGCGGCGAGGCCTACGCGCGGGTTACCGTGACCTTCAAGGGGCTGCGGCAGATGGTGGTCAACGTGACGTCCGATCGGTTTTCGGATATCGCGCCCTTTACCTACAAAGAGAGCGGGCTCAGCCTGATTTTCATGGGGGCTGACGAGGATTTGTCCGCCCTGACGGCGGAGCATGTTACCGTGATGCCGGTTTACAACCCCGACGAGCTGTCGGTGGGCGAAAACGTCGTCCCCGTTTCGGTGTCGGTCGGGGCCAGAAAGTGCGCTTTGGTTGGAAAGTATACGCTGACCGTCGTCGTTCCGGACCCGTCATTGGAGCCCGACGACCCCGGGAACACGGGGCAGCCCAGCGGGCCGGAGGAATAGTACCATGAGTCTGATCGTTTCCGGAATCAAATGTTCATACCAAACCTTCGACAGCGATGCCATTGGCACCGCTGTTGAACTTTGCGGGCTCAGCAGAGCGCAGGTGCGCTCCGCGTCCGTACATAAACTGTCCTTTGACCTGCGGCGCGGCGAGCTGCACAAGGTGTATTCCGTCGAGCTGGAGGTCGACGGGGACGAGGCCGCTCTGTGCGAGCGTCTCGCCCGCCCGGACGTCCGCCTGCGCGCAAGGACGCCGGAGCCGCGCGCGGCGGGGACGCGGCGCCTTGCACACCCGCCGGTTGTATGCGGTTTCGGGCCGGCGGGCATTTTCTGCGCGCTGCTGCTGGCCGAACAGGGGTACCGCCCGGTCGTTTTGGAGCGCGGCGGCGAGATGCGCCAGCGCGACAGCGCGGTCGAAAGCTTTTTCGCCGGCGGAGGGCTGGATTTGTGCTCCAACATCCAGTTCGGCGAGGGCGGGGCGGGAGCCTATTCGGACGGGAAGCTGACGACCCGCATCGGCGATCCGCGCTGCGAGCTGGTGCTGCGCCGGCTGCGCGCTCACGGCGCGCCCGCCGAGATGATGACGGCGGCGCGGCCGCACGTGGGCACCGATTTGCTGAAGAATATCGTCGTGTCCATGCGCCGGCGCATCATTGCGCTGGGCGGCAGCGTGCACTTCAACACGCCCGCGCTCGACTTTGTCAGAAGAGGCGGACGGCTGGCGGCGGTGCGGACGCCGCGCGGGGAAATCCCCTGCGAAACGGCGGTGCTGGCCGTGGGCCACAGCGCGCGCGACACCTTCGAAACGCTGTACGCCGGGGGCCTTACGATGGAGGCCAAGCCCTTTTCCGTCGGGGTGCGCATCGAGCATCGGCAGGAAACCATCGACAGCGGCCTGTACGGCCGGTATGCCGGCCTGCCCGGCCTGCCGCCCGGCGAGTATTTTTTGTCGCGGCGGCAGGGGGAGCGCGGCTGCTATTCCTTTTGCATGTGCCCCGGCGGCGTCGTTGTGGCGGCGGCCAGCGAAGAGGGCATGGTGGTCACCAACGGCATGAGCTATCATGCCCGCAGCGGCAGAAACGCCAACGCCGCGCTGGCGGTGTCGGTGCTCCCCGGCGATTTTGCGGCAAGCCATCCGCTGGCGGGCGTGGAGTTTCAACGAGGGCTGGAACGGGCGGCCTTTGCGGCGGGCGGCGCCGATTACAGCGCGCCGGTGCAGTGCGTGGGGGATTTTTTGCAGGGAAGGCGCAGCCGCCGTCTGGGCGGCGTGGAGCCGACCTACCCGCGCGGGTGGCGGTTTGCCGAGCTGGATCGGATTCTGCCGCCGACGGCCGCGGCGCTGCTGCGGCAGTCCATTCCGGCGTTCGGGAAAAAACTGCCCGGCTTCGACGGCGCCGACGCCGTGCTGACGGGGCTGGAAACGCGAACCTCCTCGCCGCTGCGCATTGTGCGCACAGACGCGCTGTACAGCCCGGATTTGCCGGGGCTGATTCCGTGCGGCGAGGGCGCGGGCTACGCGGGGGGCATTATGAGCGCCGCGGTCGACGGAATCCGCGCCGCCGAGCGCATCTTTGGAGAATACCTGCCGCTGGAGGCATCGATATGAAAGCAGCGGCTGTTGTCAAAGAGGCGTACGCAAACGGAACGGCCCGGATCGAGGTGGTGCGGAAATCGGCCTGCGCTGGGGACTGCGGAACCTGTCACGGCTGTGCCCACCCCGAAGAGCATGTGCACGTCACGGCAAAAAACCCGCTGGGCGCGCGCCCGGGGGACCGCGTGACGGTGGAAAGCGCAACGGGAGCGGTGCTGGGCTGGGCTTCGCTTTTGTATATCGCGCCGGTTGTGCTCATGCTGGCGGGCGCTTTGCTGCCGGTGCCCGGCGAAAAAACGCGCATTCTGCTCAGTCTGGGTGGGCTGCTTGCGGGGCTTTTGCTCTGCTTTGCCGTCACGCGCCGCAGCAAAGCCATTCGAGCGCTGACCTTCACCATCACCGAGGTGCTGCCGGGCGGCAATTTGCACGCGCGGCGGCCGTGATATTCCGCCCGCGCCGGCAGAAAGGGCAGATGTCAAGGCATTCCGCATGAAAATATTGTTTTGAGCCTCCCTTTTGTGATATAATTATTTTTACGGGCAGGGCGCAAGGCCTGTCCCGATGAGAGATAATGGAGTGATTCAATGCTCAGCAGTATGACGGGTTACGGGCGCGTGAAAGCGGAAACCGCACAACAGGAAATCACGGTTGAAATCCGGTCGGTCAACCACCGCTACCTCGATCTCAACGTCAAGGTGCCGCGTGTTTACGGTTTTCTTGAAGATAAAATCAAATCGGCGCTGACCGCGCAGCTGGTGCGCGGCAAGGTGGACATCTTTGTCGCTATTCGCGCCAAAGAGGGCGCCGATATCAAAATAGCCCCCAATATGCCGGTGCTGGACGGCTATGTCGCGGCCCTGCACAGCATCGCGGAAAGATACGGCGTGCCCTGCCAGCTCGAGGCGCTGGACTTGGCCCGGCTGCCCGACGCGCTCAGCGCGGAAAAGGAAGAGGCGGATCAGGAAGTGCTGACGGGCGAGGTCATGGCGGTTTTGGAGCAGGTGCTCGCCGAGCACGGCGCCATGCGCCGCCGCGAGGGCGAGGCGCTGTGCCGCGACATTCTGGAGCGCGCCGATTTGATCGCCGCAATGGTGGATTTTGTCGAGAAGCGTTCGCCCGACAGCGTCGAAGAATACCGCCAGCGTCTGGCCGCCCGCATGGCCGAGCTGCTGGACGGCAGCGACATTCAGGAGCAGCGCATTCTCAACGAGGCGGCGCTTTTTGCCGACAAGGTTTCGGTAACGGAAGAGCTGGTGCGCCTGCGCAGCCATCTGTCGCAGCTGAAGAGCATGGTGTCGGGCAGCAAGGCGGTCGGCCGCAAGCTGGATTTTCTGGTGCAGGAGCTGAACCGCGAGGCCAACACCATCGGGTCCAAGGCCAACGACTACGAAATCGCCAAAACGGTGGTCGAGCTCAAGGCCGAAATTGAAAAAATCCGCGAGCAGATTCAAAATCTCGAATAATCGGCCGAAAGGGGGAGCGTACAGTGAAGCTGATCAACATTGGTTTCGGGAACATGGTTTCGGCCAACCGGCTGGTGGCCATCGTCAGCCCCGAATCCGCACCCATCAAGCGCATCATCCAGAAGGCCAAAGAGCGCGACGCGCTGATAGACGCCACTTACGGGCGCAGGACGCGCGCCGTGCTCATCACCGACTCCGATCACGTCGTGTTGTCGCCCATCCAGCCCGAAACGGTTGCCAACCGGCTGGGCAATGATGTGGACACCGAGGATGATGAGGAGGATAACGATGAATAACCCTTCAGCAGCGGGAACGCTGTTCATTGTCACCGGGCCTTCGGGGGCCGGAAAGGGCACCGTTTTGGGCCGCGCCCTGCCGATGCTTGACAAAATGCACTATTCCATTTCGGCGACGACGCGAAAGCCGCGCCCCGGCGAAACGGAGGGGAAAAGCTATTATTTCATGACCCACGAGCAGTTTCGCGGCATGATTCAAAAAAACGAGCTGCTGGAGTACGCCGAGTATGTCGGGAACTATTACGGCACGCCGGCCGCGGCCGTCGAGCGCGAGCTGGCCGCCGGCAGCGACGTTGTGCTGGAAATCGAGGTGCAGGGGGCGCTGATGGTCAAGCAGAAGCGCCCCGACGCCGTGCTCGTGTTCATCATTCCCCCCGAGTTTTCTCTGCTGGAGCAGCGTTTGCGCGGGCGGGGCAGCGAGCCGGAAGAGGTGATCGCAAAGCGGCTGGAAAAGGCGCGCTCGGAATACAAGAGCGGCGACCGCTACGATTACATCGTGGTCAACGACGATTTGGACCGGGCCGTCCGCGAGCTGCTGTCCATCATCATTGCCCAACGCTGCAAAACGGAAAAACGAATTGATTTATTGAGGTGATTGAGATGCTGTATCCGTCGATGAGTGAACTGCTGAAAAAGGTCGATAACCGCTATATGCTGGTCAACCTGACGGCCAAGCGCGCCCGCGATATCGCGGCGATGGCCGAGGCCAACGAAACACCGCTGACCGAAAAGCCGGTCAAAATGGCGCTGAACGATATTATGGAAGGCCATATTGTCCCGATGGAGAAAACGCCCGAGGAGGAAAACCGGCAGGAAGAGCCTTCGGAAGCGTTTTCTGACGGGCTCTCGGAAGAAGGGGCGGAGGGTGAGCAGACCGCCGAATAACGGCGTTCACAGCAGGAAGGAGGGGGAGCATGCCGCAGGAAAACGCTGTCGCGCGGGTGGCTGTTTCCTCTGCCGTCTTTGCCATTGACAAGGCTTACGATTACGCGATACCGGAAAAATGGCGCGGCCTTGCCCGCCCGGGCCACCGCGTGATGGTGCCCTTCGGAGCGGGCAACCGCAAGGTTGAAGGCATTATTTTTGCAATCGGCGCGGCAGAGGAGGACGGGCGGGCGCTCAAGCCGCTGGCGCATCTTTTTGACGACGAGTGCATACTGTCGCAGGAAGAGCTGTCTTTGGCGCTGTGGATGAAAAAGCGCTATTTCTGCACCCTGTTCGAGGCGGCCTGCGTACAGCTTCCCCCCGGCCTGTGGAACAAGCACCGCGAGGTGTACGCCCCGGGGGACTTGCCTCTTGCGCAGGCGCTGGAGGCGGCGGGCGCCGGGCAGAAGGCCGCCCTTGTGCAGTGGATTTATGCGGCCGGGCGGCCGGTGACGGCGGCGGAGGCCGCGCGTGAAACGGGCGCCGCGGCGGCGCCGCGGCTGCTGGCGCAGCTGGTGCGCTCGGGGGCTTTGCGCTCGCAGATGGAATACCGGCGAAAGGTCGGGGACAAAACCATCAAGGTTGTGCGCCCGGCGCTGCCGTTTTCGCAGGCCTGCGAGGCCGTCGGCCGGGGAAAACTGGCCGAAAAGCGAAAAGCGGTGCTGGCCTGTCTGGAACGCGAGGGGCCTTTGCCGGAAAAAGAGCTGTGCTACCTGACCGGCGTTTCGGCGGCCTCGGTGCGCACTTTGGAGAAAAACGGCCTGCTGACGGCCGAGTATCAGGAAGCCTACCGCAGGCCGGTGGCCGCAAAGCGCGAAAAAGCGCCGGAAATCCTTCTTTCGCCCCGCCAGCGCGAGGTGCTGGAAGGCATTTTGCGGCTGCGGCAGAACGCGCAGCCCGGGGCAGCGCTGCTGCACGGCGTCACCGGCAGCGGCAAGACCCTTGTGTATATCGAGCTGATTCGGGAAACACTGAAACAGGGAAGAAGCGCCATTCTGCTCGTCCCCGAAATTGCGCTGACGCCGCAGATGCTGCGGCAGTTTGTCCTGTATTTTGGCGATGAGGTCGCCGTGCTGCACAGCGCGCTGACAGCGGCGCAGCGCGTCGATGAATACAAGCGGGTGCGGGCCGGTCAGGCCCATGTGGTCGTGGGAACGCGCAGCGCCGTCTTTGCGCCGCTGCAAAAGCTCGGCGTCATTATTATCGACGAGGAGCAGGAAGCGACCTACCACTCCGAGAGCACGCCGCGCTATGAGGCGGCCGAAATCGCCAAGTACCGGTGCTTTAAAGAGGGGGGGCTGGTGCTGCTCGGCTCGGCGACCCCGTCGGTCGAAAGCTATTACAGCGCGTCTGCGGGGAAGTACCCCCTGTTTACTCTGGATCAGCGCTATAACGACAATCCGCTTCCCACGGCCTCCGTTTCCGACATGCGTTCCGCCCTTTTAAACGGGGACGCCGCCCTTATCGGGCCCGAGCTGCGGCGTGAGCTGGAAGCGACGCTGGCGCGCGGCGAGCAGGCGGTTTTGTTCATCAACCGCCGCGGCAGCGCCCGCATGGCCACCTGCATCGATTGCGGGTATGTGCCGGAATGTAAAAACTGTTCGGTGGCCCTGACCTATCACTCCCGCAACGACCGGCTGATGTGCCATCATTGCGGGTATTCCGTTCCCCTTGCGCACACCTGTCCGGTCTGCGGCAGCGAGCATATCCGCTTAATCGGCGCCGGCACGCAGCGGGTAGAGGAGGAGCTTCGGGCGATGTTTCACGGCATCCGGGTCATCCGGATGGACGCCGACACCACCGCGGGCCGGACCACGCACGAAAAGCTGCTGGACAGCTTTGCGCGGGGCGAGGCCGACGTGCTGCTGGGCACGCAGATGGTGGCCAAGGGCCTGGACTTCGACAACGTCACGCTGGTCGGCGTTCTGGATGCCGATCTGTCGCTTTACTGCGGCGACTACCACACGCAGGAGCGCACCTTTTCGCTGCTGGCGCAGGTGGTCGGCCGGGCAGGACGGCGCAGCAAGCCGGGGCGGGCCGTCATTCAGACCTACCACCCGGGCAACGAAATTATCCGTGCGGCGGCCGCACAGGATTATCAGAGCTTTTTTCAATACGAAATCAAGTCGCGGGAAGCGCTGCAAGCGCCGCCGTTTGCCGATCTTTTTGTCTTTCAGATCAGCGCTGTGCGCGAAAATGAAGCGCTGCGCGCCGCACTATACATTGCGGGGACCCTGACCCGGGCGATGGAAGAGCGGTACGGCGATTTGCAGACGCCGGTGCTGGGGCCTGCGCCCTGTGCCATCCTGCGGCTGAACAATAAATACCGTTATACCGTTTCTTTTCGCGGCGCGGACGGAAAGCGCGTGCGCGAGCTGATTGCGCTGGTTCTGAACGCGGTTTACGCGGCGCCGCAATGCCGGGGCGCCGCGGTGACCGCCGCGCGCAACCCGCCGGCCTAAACTTACATACAAAGGAGTCTGTTGCAAAATGCCCACCAGAAACATTGTCAAAGAGGGAGACAGCTGCCTGCGCAAGGTCTGCCGCCCCGTTCAGGACTTTAACGATCGCCTGCATACGCTGCTCGACGACATGCGCGAAACACTGGAAGAGGCCATCGGGGCCGGACTGGCCGGGCCGCAGGTCGGCGTTCTGCGGCGCGTGGCCCTTGTCGCGCTCGATGACGACAGTTATCTGGAAATCATCAACCCCGAAATCATCGAGCGCACAGGCACGCAGACCGATGTGGAAGGGTGCCTCAGCATTCCCGACGTCTGGGGGATGGTGGAGCGTCCGATGACGGTTACCGTGCGCGCGCAGGACCGGTTCGGCAAGGAGTTTACCTACAAGGCAGAGGGCTTTACAGCCCGCGCGTTCTGCCACGAAATCGACCATTTGGACGGCCATCTGTTCACCGACTTTGTCACGGAGTATGTCAACCCCGAGGAGATGGACTGAGATGAAGGTTGTCTTTATGGGAACGCCGGAGTTTGCCGTGTCGACGCTGCGGGCGCTGCTGAAAAGCGGGCACGAGGTCGCCGCGGTATTCACCCGCGCGGACACGCCCAAAAACCGCGGGATGAAGCTGCTGCCCCCGCCGGTCAAGGTGGCGGCGCAGCAAGCCGGGCTCCCCGTTTACCAGCCGAGGACGCTGCGCGGCGGCGAGGCGCTCTGCACGCTGCGTGAACTGAACCCGGACGTCATCGTGGTGGCGGCCTACGGCCGGCTGCTGCCGCCGGACATTCTGGCGCTGCCCCGCTACGGCTGCGTAAACGTCCACGCCTCCATTCTGCCGGCTTACCGGGGGGCCAGCCCCATCAACAGCGCCATTCTGCACGGCGAACGGGAGACCGGCGTCACCATCATGCAGATGCAGGAAGGGCTGGACACCGGCGACATTCTGCTGTGCGTGCGCACCGGCATCGACCCGGCCGAAAGCTACGGCCAGCTGCAAGACCGACTGGCGGAGCTGGGCGCCGCCGCGCTGCTCGACGCTTTGGAGGGCCTGCGCGAGGGGCGGATTGTGCCGCAGAAGCAGGATGACGCAAAGGCCACCTACGCCCCGCTGATTAAAAATCAGGACGCGCTTGTCAGCTTTTCTGAGGATTACCGCAAAGTGTCCTGTGCCATCCGCGCCTATGACCCGGCGCCCGGCGCCTTCGCCTTTCTGGGCGGGGAAAAGCTCAAGCTGTTCGGGGCGCGGGCCGTGCCGGACGAAGGGGAGGACGCGCCGTGCGGCGCCATTCTCCGCGTCGACGGCGAGGGAGTGCTGGTGCGCTGCGCGGGCGGCTGCGTGCGCATCGCCACGGTGCAGGGGGCCGGCGGCAAAAAAATGCCGGCCGACGCCTTTTTTCGCGGCCACGCTGCCCTTCGGCAGCAAAAATTTCAGTAGAATCCGTATCGATGGAAGACAGCGCGAGGCCTTGCGCTGCGCTTCACCGGCCTAAGGAGGCTTGTGTTTATGTTTTGGGGTTTTGACATTTATTATTTCGTTCTCATTATCCCCGCTATGCTTTTCGCCATGTGGGCGCAGTTCAAAGTCTCGTCCACCTTCAACCGCTATTCCGCGCAGCGCACCCGCAACGGCCTGACCGGCGCTCAGGCGGCCGAGGCCGTCCTGCGCGCCTGCGGCGTACAGAATATCCGCATCGAGCGGGTGCGCGGCAGCCTGACCGACCACTACGACCCGCGCGCGGGCGTCATCCGCCTGTCCGAATCGGTGTACGATTCGGCGTCGGTCGCGGCCGTCGGCGTCGCGGCGCACGAGGCGGGGCACGCCGCCCAGTACGCCGAGGGCTACGGTCCCATTC
>CAKUPI010000058.1 GCA_934675045.1 uncultured Eubacteriales bacterium | reverse complement strand
GGCTTTCTGCCTGCGGAAGGCTTTCCCTGCCTGCGGCGGGCTTCCTGCCTGCGGAAGGCTTTCCCTGCCTACGGCGGGCTTCCTGACGGCGGCGGGCTTCCTGACGGCGGCGGGCTTTCTGCCTGCGGAAGGCTTTCCCTGCCTGCGGCGGGCTTCCTGCCTGCGGAAGGCTTTCCCTGCCTACGGCGGGCTTCCTGACGGCGGCGGGCTTCCTGACGGCGGCGGGCTTTCTGCCTGCGGAAGGCTTTCCCTGCCTGCGGCGGGCTTCCTGCCTGCGGAAGGCTTTCCCTGCCTACGGCGGCTCAGCCGGGCTTTTTCTTGTTTCGGCGCAGCCTGAGCGCCAGCGCGGCGGCCAGCGGCAAAAGCAGCAGCGGCACAAACAGCCATTGCCCGTAAAAACGCAGCGGCTGCACCGCTTCGGCCTCTCCGCCCCGCCCCGCAAGCGACAGCCCGAGCACGGCGGCGCTCGTCAGAAAGGGCGCCGCGCGGCGCGTGCGCAGGCCCAGCGCCCCGGCCGCAAACCGAAGGCACAGCGACGCCTTGACCAGCTGGCACAGCAGAAAGGGGGCGGCGACGAGCAGCTCCTGCCGCTGAAAAAACTCGTTGATGACCGTGACGCTGGCCGCCGTGTACGACGGGAAATAGTACTGGCTGACCGCCGGGTAGCCGAGCAGCATGGTGTTTTTCATCAGCACCGAGCCCAGCATCCCCCCGGAGAACACGGCGGCCGCAAGGCTGACGCGGCGCATGCTGCCCCTTCCGTTGTGCCGCGGCGCCAGCTCCGCCAGCGCGAAAAAGCTCTCGAAAAAGGGCACCATGCTGCGGCGCATGAAGCTTTTTCCCAGCTCCGCCGCCTCTTCCTCGGCGATGGGCAGCACCGCGCCCCAGTCAAGCTGCGGCAGCGAGGCGAGAAAGGAAACGAGCAGCATGCCGGTCACCAGAAAGACGATCGGCACGGCCGTGCGCCCGAGCGCCTCAAGCCCGGCGCACTGCAAAAAGAGCAAAGCGCCCGTCATCAGCGCCGCCGCCAGAAAGCGCGGGCTGCGGGGCAGGGCCGTCGCCGATGTAAAGTCGATGAACATCCGCACATCGACGGCCGCCGTGACAAGGGCCACCGCCCCCAGCAGACAGCATGCGCCGGCGCCCGCGGTGCGCCCCAGCGCCCTTTCGAGGTTTTCCCGCATACCGCCCGCCTGCGCCATGCGCAGGTAGATTTGATACACCGGCACGGCGCAAAGGCCGGCCAGCAGCATGAGCAGCCAGTCGTCGCGCCCCGCGCCGCCGCCCCCCATGGTGCCCACGCTGCCGCTTGCAAACAGCGTCAGCAGACAGAAAATCTGTCCGCCCGAAAGCCGGCCGTTGTCCGCCTGTTTCATGCCATTCCCCCTATCTGAGCGTTCGCCCGCTTCCCAGCAGCACGACGTCGGCCCGCACCGCAATGGGACAGCTTTTGAAGTTCTCCGGCCAGTTTTCGCCCACGCGCCGCCACAGCGCCCGGTCGCTGCGGTGGATGTGACGCCCCACCCCGAGCGCGTCGACGCCGTAGACCCTTTGCAGCAGGTCAAAAAGCCTTTCAAAGCGCTCCTCCACCGCGCGCCGCGCCAGCTGCTCGTACCGTTCCCGGGTTTCGGTGCTCAGGTCGCCGCCCTGACTGAGCTCCAGCTCCAGCGCGATGTCGTACTGCGCGTGCAAAGCGCCGTTCTTCTCCCCGGTCCGCAGCCTGACGCGGCAATCGCGAACGGCAAAGGCAACGCTTTGCCCGCCCGCGCCCACGGTCAGCACCCCCTCGCGCAGCAGCCCGCGCGCCATCAGCAGCACCTGCGTGGCCTGGATATCCAGCCGCCCTGCCAGCTTGTCCCCCCGAAACAGCGCGGCACCCGCCACCGCAAGGCCGTCGCCGGTTCTTGCGATGCATGGCAGAATGCCCTCAATCCCCTCCTCGTGCCGGTCGCTGATAAAGCGGTAGAGGGGCATGGCGGGCGCCAGGCCCGACTGCCCCGCCTGCACGGCCGCGCGCGCCAAATCAAAGGCGGCGATTTTCTCCCCCTCCTGACAGCGCAGCAGGGCGGCGGCCTCGCCCCCGGCGACGGCCGGCGTCAGCGTCATGTGTACGTCTGCGGTCCGCCGCAGGTACCACAGCAGGTCGTCCAGCCCCTCGCGGGCCGTCTTGTCGCCCACCACGACCAGCTGAGCATGGCCGAGATAGGCCTGACGCCCGCTGCTGCCCGCGTCGCTTCCCACGGCCCCTGCCAGCGACTCCCCCCGCAGCTTCAGCCACCGCGCCTGCGGGTTGTCATCCGAGCCGGCGGTGACATCGGCGACCTCCAGCAGCAGCCCGTACCCCTCCCGGCCGCGGTCAACCGCCATGCCCGACACAATGTCGCGCCGGTCCAGCTCGCGGTAATCGCAGCAGCCGCACAGCAAAAGGCAGAGCGCCGCCAGCGCCATGCCCCGCCTCACGGTCTGGCCCCCCGCGACAAAAAGCGCCCGCCGGGTTTCATCCGGCCGAAGGGTGCGCGCACCAGACTGTCCTCGCGGCTCCCCTGCCCGGAAACCGGGCCGCAGGCCAGCATGTTGACGCCGAAGGACTGCATGGACGCCAGATGCACCACGAGGGCGGTGATGCCCGTCATGTACCCGTAAAGCCCGGCGCACGAGGCCAGCGCCAGCAGCCCGAGACGCACCAGAATGACGGCCGCCTTGAGCTTGGGGATCATCAGGCCGGCAATGCCGGAAAAGGCGATGATGATCACCATCGGCGCCGAGGCAAAGCGCGCCTCGACGGCGGCGGAGCCGACGACCAGCCCGCCGACAATGGACAGCGTCTGCCCGATGGCCGAGGGGGTTCGCGTCCCCGCCTCCCGCAGCAGATCAAAGACCGCCAGGAGCAGCAGCGCCTCAAAGACAGAGGGAAAGGGCACCCCCTGCCGCGCCGACGCAATGGACAAAAGCAGCGGCGTGGGCAGCATCTCTGCGTGAAAGTTGACAAGCGCGATATAGACGGGCGCCACGGACACGGCCAGAAAAAAGCCGATCATGCGCAAAATCCGCGAGAGGGCGGCAAAGTGAAACCCGACGTAATAATCCTCGCTCGACTGAAAGCACTCGATCAAAATGCCCGGCATGGTCAAAACGACCGGCGTTCCGTCGACGACAAGGGCGACACGGCCCTCGAGCAGCTTGGCGGCGACGACGTCGGGCCGCTCGGTCGTGCCAATGGTTTTGAAGGGGCTTTTTTTGTGGTCGCGGATGATCTCCGCAATGTAGTTCGAATCTAAAATGCCGTCCATTTTGACGGCCTTCAGCCGCTTCCGCACCTCGGCCAGCACCTCCGGGTCGACGACGCCGTCAATGTAGCACAGCGCGCACACCGTTTTGCTGACCGACCCGAGCGTCAGGTATTCCAGCTTGAGCTCGCTGACGCGGAGCTTGCGGCGCACCATGGACAGGTTTCGCAAAATCCCCTCGGTAAAGCCCTCGCGCGGGCCTTTGAGCACCGTTTCCCCGTCCGGCTCGGAGATGCCGCGCATGGCAAAGCCCTTGGTGTTGAGAATGAGCGCTTTGTCGCAGCCGCCGCAAAACAAAACGGTGTCCCCGTACACCATGGAACAGACCAGATCGTTCCAGTCGCCGCTGGCGCGCGCCTCGTTGGACTGCACCACCCCTTCCTCCAGCCAGCGCAGCCGGTCCGCCCCCCTGGGCGGCGGCGCCATCTGCGTCAGCGGGCCGATGATGCTCTCGTTGACGCTCATCGAGCTGACCATGCCGTCGCAGAAAAACAGGCAGATTTCCCCCTCGGGCCAGCCGGGCGGACTGATTCTGCGGGTGATCATGGTTTGATCCCGCGCAAAAAGCTGCTGCATTTTTGCAATGTTTTGGTTGATATCGACCGATACCGGCACCGGCTCATCCTCCCCTTCACGCCTTTTTCGGCCTTAGTATGGCCCTTTCGGCCCCAAAAATACGGCTGCCTGCACAAAGCTCTCCGCGATGTTTTGTGATCAGTGCCAAAATATCCTCCTTTTGGCTCGATAAATTTTTCACATTGCCTGTAAAGCGCTTTACCGGGCGCCAACGCCGCTTTGTGGTATAGTATAGACAGGTAAAAAGTATTTAAATAGGGGAGGCGCTCGCAATGAACCGCAGAGAAAAGGTCCTTGACGCTGTGAAGCTGGGCGGTGCGTACATCGCATACTGCATCGGCTCCGGCTACGCCACCGGACAGGAAATCATGCAGTTTTTCACCTCGTACGGCTGGATGGGCCTGGCCGCATCCGTTGTCAGCCTGGTTCTGTTTGTCTGGCTCGGCATGTCGCTGATGAAGGTGGGCCGTTCGCTTCCCCCCGAAGAAGAAGGCGGCTCCGTTTACCGCTATTACTGCGGCAACGGCCTCGGAACGGCGCTGGAGTGGTTCACGGTCATTTTCAGCTTCGGCGTTTTCACCATCATGCTGGCCGGCGCCGGCGCCACGCTCAACGAGTACTGGGGCCTGCCCTCCTTTGCCGGCAGCGCGCTGATGGGCGCTCTCGCTCTGATCACCGTCTTTATGGGCCTTGACAAGCTGATCGGCATCATCGGCATCATCGGCCCCGTCATCATCGTCTTTTCCCTTTTCATCGGCGGCGCCTCGGCCGTCTCCAACATCGGCAGCCTGAGCACCCTCAGCCAGACCATGGAATCGGTCACCATTGCGCAGCCCACCGGCAACTGGCTGTTCGCCGGCGCGCTGTACACCGGCTATAACGCCATTCTTCTGGTCCCCTTCCTCGCGCAGCTGTCCGGTGTGGCCAAAACCCGCAAAACCGGCATTGCCGGCGGCTTTATCGGCGGATTCTTTCTGGTGCTTGCCATCATCGTCATGAACCTCGGCCTGCTGTGCAACATCGGCAGCGTCTGCGACAAGGCTATTCCGACCCTGGCTCTGGCCCGGAACATTCACCCCCTGCTGGCCGGTTCCTTTGTCTTTATCCTGCTGGGCGGCATCTACTCGACGGCCATTCCGCTGCTGTGGATGTTCTGCCGCCGTCTGGCCACCGAAAAGACCCGCCGCTACAACATCATCTGCGTTGCCGCCGTCGCCGCCGCCATTGTGCTTTCCCACCTGCCCTTTACCGAGCTGGTCGGCATCGTGTACCCCTATACCGGCTACATGGGCGTCATCGTCATGGGCTTCATCCTGGTCAAACAGATCTCCGTCCGCTTCAAAAAGGCGCACGGCGCGGCTTCCGCGGCCTCTTCCGAAACCCAGACGGCTTCCGACAACATCTGACTTTTTTCAACCTCTGTTTTCACAAAAGAAAGGCGGCCCGCCGCGGCGGGTCGCCTTTCTTGATCGTTTTTCTATTCCACCAAATCGAGCAGATAATCGAGGTCGCACAGCACAAAGCGCCCCTCCTCCTGCGCGATGGCCCCCCGCGCGCGCAGCTCCTGCAAATTGTTGCTGGCCGAAACGCGGCTGATGCCGCACAGGCGGGCAATTTCGCTGTGCGTAAAGTGCAGCGAAATGCGGTAGCCGCCGTCGGTTTTCTCGCCGTAGTATTTGCAGGCCGACAGAAGCAGGTAGGCGATTTTGGTCGCCGCCGTCGTGCACACCGAATATTCAATCTGCCGCGACAGCAGCCGCACCTTGGCGGCCAGACTTTCGTAAACGGCCATCCGCACGTCGGCGTCTTCGCCGACAGCGCGCAAAAAGCGCTCGCAGGGAATCCGGTACAGCGACGCGCGCTCCGAGCTGACCTGCGAGGTGTAGAAGCCGGTGCTCGGGTCAAGCGCACGCAGCTCCCCGAGCAGCGAGCCGGCGGTAAAGACCCCCACCGTCTTTTCATGCCCGCGCGAGGTGACAAAGTAGTTGAGAATCCGCCCGTCGCGCACCACGAAAATGTCGCGGCCGTCGTAATCGGAATCGTACAGGATGTCCCCTTTTTTCAGCGCGATGACTTCAGCGCCCCGCAGCAGCGCTTCGAGCGAATGCTCGGTCGCCGTAATCCACGGAAAGTCGATGGTGCTGGCCCGGAGCCGTTCAAACGCCCTGTCCTCTCCCCTGTCTGCCACCCTTTCACCTGCTTTCAAAGACGATGACCAGGCCGTGCTCGGCTCCCTCGTCGGTCTGCGGAAGATTGTCCACGTTGTCGTACAGCGTAAAACCACCGGCTATCAGCAGCTGCTCCGCCTCTTCCTTGGCCTCGGCCGTGTTGCTAATGAAGATGTAGTCCTCGCGCCCCTCGCTGCCGCTGATAATGGCTTCAACGGGAAAGAGCCCGGCCACATCGCCGCCGCCCGCCGCGACAATGTAAAAGGCCACCTGCTCGGAAACGCCCAGCTCGGGCACGGTGAAGAGGGTGTGGTTGTAGCCGCTTACCGGCATCATGCCGCCCCCCGGCGCGTCGGACGCCGCCTTTTCGGGCGCATTTTCGCCGCCGGCGCTGCCGTCGGCCTCGGTTCCCGAGGCGCCTGCCGACGATCCGAGGGCATAGTCCTGCGGATAGGCCTCTTTGTTTCCTTCGGCTGTGCGCAGCTGGTTTTCGGCCGCCTCGGGTGCGGCGGCCCAGCCGGCGGCGCCCGAGGTGTTTTCGCCCGGCGGCATGACGCCGAAGAGGGGCATGTTGCGCAGCCATGGGGTGACGGTGCTCGACATGACGATGAGCAGGGCGCCGCACGCGGCCAGCGCCGCAAACTGCCCCAGCCTCCGCCTGCGGCGGACGGGACGCTGCGCCGCGATGCGCCGCATGATGCTGTCGTGCAGACCGGCCGGCGGGTCGACGCGCAGATGGCGCGTTTCAAAAACGGTGACCTTCAGCAGATCGAATCTCCTCCTGCATTCGCCGCAGCCTTCGATGTGGCGCAGCAGATCGGAAATCTCCTCCACCGGCAGCTCGCCGTCCAGATATTGATTCATTTTCAGGATATAATTCTGGCAGTCATTCATTGCGCGCACCCTCCAACTGCTTTTTTGACGTGGATTTTCGGGATTTGTTCCCTTTTCCCGCCAAAAAAGCGCCCAGCCTGTCCCTCGCCCGGGACAGACGGGATTTGACCGTCCCCTGTTCGATGGAGAGGATTTTTCCGATCTCCTCATAGGACAGGCCGCTGATGTCACGCAAAATCAAAATTTCCCGCATGTGGGGCGGAAGGGCCTCGATGCCCCGGCAAATGCTCCGCTGCAGCTCGATGCGCTCCAGCTGGCTTTCGGGGTTATAGCGCAGGTCGCTGATTTCGTAGACAAAGCCCTCCTCGTCCTCGGCGTCGAGCGACAGCTCGCCCCCCTGGCCGCGCTTGCGCAGAAAATCCATGTTGGTGTTGACGGCGATGCGGTACAGCCAGGTCGAAAACCGGCTTTCCTCCTGAAACTGCGAGAAAAAGCGGAAAACGCGCAAAAAAACCTCCTGCGTCACATCCATGGCGTCATGCTCGTTGCCCGTGTAGCGCAGCGACATATGGTAGATTTTCTTCTCGTAGGCGAACACAAGCTCTTCAAAAGCCCGCTGGTCGCCCGCCCGGGCGCGCCGGACGACTTCCTGCTCGTTGATCATTCTTTCACCTGCAATCGGACATTACTCATTTCACGGCATATCTCTTCAAACTGGCGCAGCGTGCTGACGCGCGCCATTTGCACCTTAAAGGGCTTTCCGCCGCGCAGACGGCCGAGGTACCACAGCGCGTGCTTGCGGATTTCGGGCATTCCGCGCGCCTCGCCCTTCATTTCGCAGACCAGCCGCACATGGCGGCGCATGAGCGCAATGTGCTCTTCGGCCGTCACGGGCTGCGGCGCCTCGCCCCGCTGCACGGCAAGGCACCGGGCAAAAATCCACGGGGCGCCCTGTGCGCCGCGGGCCAGCATGACGGCGTCGGCGGCGGTGTCGCGCAGAATCTCCATGCACGCGCCGGCCGAAAGGGCGTCGCCGCTGGCAATGACGGGCACCGACACGGCCGCCTTGACAGCGGCTATCACCGACCGGTCGCTGCTGCCGCCGTAAAACTGCGCGCGGGTCCGGCCGTGCACACACAGAAAGTCGGCGCCGCTCTCCTCTGCCATGCGGGCAAAGGCGGGGGCGTTTCTGCTGTCCTCGTCCCACCCGGCGCGGAACTTGACCGAAAGGGGCACCGGCACGGCGCGGCGCACCGCCTCGATGACGCGGGAGGCGCGGACACAGTCGCGCATGAGCGCGCTTCCCTCGCCGTTTCCCGTAATTTTCGGCATGGGACAGCCCATGTTGATGTCAATGCCGTCGGCCCCCGAAAGCGCAAGGGCCAGCCGCGCCCCCTCGGCCATGACGTCGGGCTCGCTGCCGAAAATCTGCGCGATGACCGGCCTCTGCGCCGGCGTCACCGCGAGCAGCGACGCCGTTTTCTGGTCGCGGTAGGTCAGCGCCTTGGCGCTCACCATCTCGGTGTAGCAAAACCCCGCCCCCTGCTCCATGCAGACGGTGCGGAAGGCGGCGTCGGTCACCCCGGCCATCGGCCCGAGGCAAAACCGGTTTTTCACCCGCAGGCCGCGCGCCAGCTCCATCACAAAATGTCCTCCGGCGACAAAACTCGCTCGCCCAGCACGCGCCCGGCCAGGTCCTGAAAATACTCGACCGTCGCCCGCGATTCAAAATTGACAATTCCGTGCTTTTTGGCCAGCTCGGGCGTATAATCAGACAGGGGGATGATGTCGTAGCTGCGGCCCTTTCCCTCGTAGTGGGTCACCAGCGGGACAACGCCGGCCTTTTCAAAAGCGACGCCCCGCTCGCCGGGCGTAAAGACCATTTCGCACCACAGCAGGCCGCCGAGCATCGTGTTCATCTTGTGCTGGCCCGAAACAAAGTTGCCCAGCGAATAGACGCACAGCGTCTGCCCGCCGTCCGCGCGCGTCAGCATCTCCACGGGCTGCAAGACGTGCGGGTGATGGCCGATGATGACGTCGGCCCCCCAGTCGGCGACCTTCTGCCCGAGCGCGCGCTGCGCGTCCGACGGGGTCAGCTGGTACTCAAGGCCCCAGTGCAGCGAGACGATCAGCGCGTCGCACTGCGGGCGCAGCGCCTGCATATCGCTTTGGATTTTCTCCTCGTCAATGAGCGAAACCAGATAGGGCTTGTCCGCGGGGACGGCGATGCCGTTGGTTCCGTATGTATAGGACAAAAAGCCGAGCGTGATCCCCTGCTTTTCGACCAGCGCCGGCACACCGGCCTCCTCTGCGCTGGCAAAGCAGCCGAGCACGGCGTCAAAGCCCTGCGCCCCGACCGCCTCAATCGAGGTCAAAAGCCCCTTCTGCCCCTTGTCAAGCGCGTGGTTGCTGGCCAGATTGACGACGGTAAAGCCGGTTTCCTTCAAGGCGGCCGCCACCTGCGTCGGGGCGCTCAGCAGAGGATAGGCGCCGACCTCGCCGGCCAGCGGCACCTCCTGATTGATAAAGGCGACGTCGGCCTTTTGGGCAAAGGGCGCGATTTTCCGGTAAAGCGG
>CAKUPI010000057.1 GCA_934675045.1 uncultured Eubacteriales bacterium | reverse complement strand
TTCGGCAATTTCGCCTACTGGCTGCTTGTGGTCATTGTCGGCGGCAACTTCTGCCTGCATGTCTACTATAAGTACGTCAAAAAAGGCTCCTGCACCTCGGCGCTGGCCAACGTGTACGGCAACGACGGCATCTTCAAGACCATTCTGTACGCGCTCGGCCTCGTTTACGTTTTCCTGTACGCGCTCAAGGTCTGGGTCCCCGGCTTCAATGTCGAAATCATCACCGGCGCGGCCACCGGCGACAGCGTCGTGCCGCCCATCGTCCTCGGCGTCGTCGGCATTATTCTGGTGGGCGCCTTCTTCATGCCGCTGCTGCTCAACTACGGTATCCTCGAGCTGATCGGCGTGCTGCTTGAGCCCATCATGCGCCCCCTTTTCAAGGTCCCCGGCAAGGCGGCCCTTGACGCCGTTTCCTCCTTTGTCAGCTCGTCCTCGCTCGGCGTTCTGATCACCAACCGTCTGTGGAAAAAGAACGTCTACACCGACAAGGAAATGGTCTCTATCATGACCGGCTTCAGCGCCGTCAGCATCGGCTTTGCCTTCCTCGTCATCAACACGGCCGGCTGCGGCGATCACTTTCTCAAAATCTACGCCCTCAGCTTTGTGCTGGTCTTTATCATGGCCGCCATCATGATCCGCATTCCCCCCATCAGCAAAAAGAAGGACACCTATTATGACGGCCGGGAGCAGACCGAAGCCGACCGCAAGGAAGGCCTTCGTTACAGCGCCCAGACCATTCCGCTCGGCATCAGGCGCGGCATCAAGCGCGCCGCCCTCTCCAAGGGGCTGTTCACCGACGTCCGGCTGAGCCTTCAGGACAGCCTGCTCGTTCTGCCGCAGGTCATCACCATGCTGTCGGCCATCGGCGTCACGGCCATGATTCTGGCCGAGTACACCCCCGTCTTTACCTGGCTCGGCTACGCCTTCCAGCCGCTGCTTCAGCTGTGCGCCGTGCCCGACGCCGCCGAAATCGCCGCCTCCATGCCCATCGGCCTTGCGGAAATGTTCCTGCCCGTCCTCATCATCCAGGGCAAAATCTCCATGCTCAGCCTGCAGGCCCGCGCCTTTGTCTGCATCGTTTCGATGGTTCAGATCATCTTCTTCTCGGAGACGGCGACCGTCATGCTGGCCACCAAGTCCCCCATCAAGTTCAGCGAAATCGTCATCTGCTTTGTTGAAAGAACCCTTCTGGCCATTCCTCTGGCGGCCATCTGCATCCACCTCTTCTTTTAGCCTCTGATTGTTCCTCTCTTCTTCAATTTCTTTTACCCTCTCTTTTTCAATCAAAACGCGGGCCGGTCCACTGCGGTGGATCGGCCCGCGTTTTTGCTGTCTGTCCGGAAGTAACGCCCCTGCCTATTCTTTCCGCGCGGCCAGCCCGCGGCGGTAAAGGACGGCCAGCACGGTCGCCGTCACAAAGGCGGCAAAGCCGAACACAAAGGGCGCTTTGGGGCTGGCGGCGTACAAAAAGCCGGCGCACAGCGCTCCGACGACGGCGCCCAGCGACTTCATGGCGTTGTAAAAGCCCATGACAAGGTTGCTGTTTTCCGTTTTGACGTCGTTGGCCACCAAATCCTGCAAGACGGGCAGGCTGATGGAGTTGAAGGCGAAAAACAGCACGTTTGCAATGACAAAGGGCAGAATCTGCTCAAACAGCACGCCCGCCAGCATGGTGACCGAGCAGACGCCGAGCACGCCGATCACCGAGCGGTGGGTGTCGGTGCGCCGGATGATCCAGATGCAGACGGTGCTGTTGGCCACCAGCGTGATCAGCCCCATCAGCCCCTTGAGCACGCCGTTGTAGCCCGACGAAAAGTTGAACTGGTCGCGGATGTAATAGTTAAAGGTCTGATCAAAGGCGGTAAAGCCGAGGTTCTGCAAAAGGCACATGATGAAAAGGACGATAAAGAGCGGCGTCAGAAAGCTTTTGGCCGCCAAAAAGGCGCTGAAGGGGTTAAACTGCCCTTTGTTTTCTTTACTCCGCAGCTCGGCCATCGGCAGAGCGGCGTCGTCCCGGCAGCCGAAGTAAAAGACCAGACCGGCCAGCGCCAGGCAGACGACCTGAACAATGATGGCGAGATAGGTAAAGACCTCGCCCAAAAGGCCGCCCAGCAGGTACCCGAAGGCGCTGAAAACCATTTGAATGGTGGCCGTCATGGTCAGCTGCTGGCCGCGCTGGATGGCGTCCGGCGCCGTGTTGACGACATAGGTCATGATGCAGACAAAGCAGCCGCCGCAGAAAATGCCGGTCAGCGCCCGCGCCACGATAAAGCCCGGCTCGCTGCGGGCCAGCCCGAAGAGCACCTGTCCGCCGGCGTAGCCGAGGCAGGTGATGAGCAGCGCCCTGCGGCTCGATATGTAAGCGCTCATCCGCCCCCAGAAGGGGGAAAACAGGAAGTTGGTGATCAGCTGCGAGGCCAGCGCCAGGCCGAACATGTAGCTGCCCAGCCCGAGCGTGGTGAAGATCGTCGGCGTGACGGGGTGGGCGGTGTTGGCGCCGAGGTTGAGAATGGCGCAGCCGAGATAGAAGATCAGGAGCCGTTTGTTGTGTAGCACGGGGCGTTCATCCTTCCGTTTTTCGGTTTATAAAGTCGAAAGCAAGGCAGAGTGCTCTCCGCCTTGCTTTTTCGGCTTATACGTCCATAATGATGGGCAAAATCATGGGGCTGCGCTTGGTTTTCTTATACAGGTAATCCTCAACGCGGTCAGAGATCTCGCTTTTGATGACCGAGCGGTCGGAAACGCCCCGTTCGGCGCAGCCCTCGACGGCGGCCTGCGCCAGCTTGCGCACCCCGTCGGTCAAGTCCTCGGCCTCTTTGACAAAGATAAATCCGCGCGAAAAGACCTCCGGCCCCCGCACGAGCACGGCCTTGCGGCGCTCGAGCGCCACGGCGATGACAATCAGCCCGTCCTGCGACAGATGCTTGCGCTCGCGCAGCACGGCGGTGCCGACGTCCCCGACGCCGTAGCCGTCCACCAGCACGCGCCCCGACGGCACCGTGCCGGCAAAGGCGGCGGTGCTTCCGTCCAGCTCGAGCACGCGGCCCACCTCGGAAATAAAGATGTTTTCCTCGGCCATGCCCCCCTGCCGGGCCAGCCCGGCGTGGATTTGCAGGTGGCGGTATTCGCCGTGCACCGGCATGAAAAAGCGGGGGCGGGTCAGCGCCAGAATGATTTTCAGCTCCTGCTGGCAGGCGTGGCCCGAAACGTGGATGTCGGCCAGCTTTTCATAGACGACCTCGGCGCCGCGCTTGAACAGCTCGTTGATCATGCCGTAAACGGCCTTTTCGTTGCCGGGGATGGGCTGCGCCGCGATCAGAATCTTGTCGCCCGCGCCCAGCTCGACCTGCCGGTGGCCGGAAAAGGCCATGCGGTACAGCGCGCTCATTGGCTCGCCCTGGCTGCCGGTGGTGATGATGACCGTTTCTGACTTGGGGTAGCGCGAAAGGGTGTTGAGCTCGATGTAGGTGTTGGGGGGCAGCTTGATATACCCGAGCTCGACGCCCACCTTCATGATGTTTTCCATGCTCCGGCCCGACACGGCCACCTTGCGGCCGTATTTGGCGGCGACATCGATGATTTGCTGAATGCGGTGGACGTTGCTGGCAAAGGTGGCGATGATGATGCGCTTGCCCTCGCTGTTTTTGAACTGCACGTCAAAAGAGGCGCCGACGCTGCGCTCGCTGCTGGTGAAGCCGGGCCGCTCGGCATTGGTCGAGTCCTGACAGAGCAGCAAAACCCCGTCGCGCCCCAGCTTGCCGAAGCGCTCGAGATCGGTCATTTCCTGATTGATGGGGGTGGTGTCGATTTTGAAGTCGCCGGTAAAGATCACCGTTCCGACCGGCGTTTTGATGGCAAGGGCCACCGCATCGGGCACCGAATGGTTCACCCGCACCATCTCGACGTCGAAGCAGCCGAGGCGGAAGCGGTCGCCGGCCTTTTTGCGGTTGATTTTGACCTTTCCGAGGTTTTTGTGCTCGCTCAGGCGCAGCGAAATGATGCCGGCCGTCAGCGCCGTGCAGTAAACCGGCACCTTGAGCTCGCGCAGCACATAGGGCAGCGCGCCGATGTGGTCCTCGTGCGCGTGCGTCAGCACAATGCCGCGCACCTTCTGCCGGTTCTGGATGAGGTAGGTGATGTCGGGAATGACCAGATCGACGCCCAAAAGCTCGTCGTCGGGAAAGGTCATGCCGCAGTCGATGACCATGATGTCGTCGCCGTACTCCAGCGCCGTCATGTTTTTGCCGATTTCGTTGAGGCCGCCCAGCGGAATGACGCGCAGCTTGGGCGCCCCCGCGTTCTTCTCGCGCCCGGTCTTTTTGCCCAGCGCCTGCGCGGCGGCGCGGGAGTAGGTCGTCACGGCCTGACCGGCGGCGGCGGGCAGCGGAAGCCGCATGCTGCGGCCGCGGCGCGAGCGTCTCTCGCCCTGTGCCTTGGCCGCCGCGCCCTGTATTTTGGACGTTTTGGCCGAAGCCGGGGCCTTGGCCGCGCTCTGCGCCGTTTTGGAAGCCGTCTTTGCTCCGCCGGTTTTTTTCTGCGCCGGCGCGCGGCTCTGTGTTTTTCTGCTTTTCTCCCCCTTGGCGGCCGGCGCGCCGGCCTCCAAAAGCTCGCGGGGATCCTTTTTGTTTTGTGCCATAAACTCTCCATTCTCTCGCCCTTACCAGGCGGACCGGCCTGTTGAAACCGGCAAGCGCCGCCTTTTTCGGGGCATGTGTACTCTCCGGCAGGCGGCAAAGCCCTTCCGCGCCCCCGCAAGGGCGCACGATAAAAAAGCTAACCCCATTCAACGGGTTAACAGCCTGCCGTCTGCAATTTTCTCTATTAAACCGCGGCCTTGTTTTCACACAGGCCCACGGTAAGCATCATACTATCATATAAGTATAGCACAGGATGGCGCTTTTGCAAAGTTTTTTCTTTTCCGCCGTTCCTATTGTGCGCCGCAGGCGCCTTTTTTATTCTTTTGACGCCCGCACGGGCGCCGCAAAAAGCAAGGACCCCAAAAACGGCCTGACGCCGCTTTCAAGGCCCCGGATTTTCCCAAAATCGCCGTCATTGCATGGCCGGCACGATAAACCCGCCCATGCTCTCGCCGCCGGCCGCCAGCTCAAACACATAGACCGGCCGGTAAAAGCCCTTGCTGTCCACGCGGTAATCCAGCGCGCAGGATCGCACCTGCACCCGCTCCGGGGCGTAATGCGCAAAGCGCTCCCCGTGCGAAAACTTCCCCGCGCAGAGCCGCTCGAAGGCCCGGGCCTGCGAAAGGACGGCTTCGTCCTTGTAATAGGTGCCGGTGACAAGGCTGTCTGTCACCTTGTACAGGCGGTTGTCCTCCCGAATACGGCAGCGCAGCGCCCCGTCTGTCAGCCGCCCGCCTTCCCGCCGCATGTCGACCGAAAAGGCGTACCGGCCCTCGCCCTCGCTGCGGAAAACGGCCTCTTGCGGCACGTCGATGCCGTATTCGGCCAGCAGCCCGCGCAGGGCGGCTTCCGACGGCGCCGATTTAAGCCTCCCCCGCTCCTCCCCAAGCGTGTATTCGTAGCTGCGGTCGTGGTAGTTGACCGTCAGGAAATCCCCTGTGGCGTGGTTGGCAAAGATGGTGGCGTTGTCGTAGTAATAGGCGTCGGGAAAAGAGGTTCCGGCGCGCAAAGCAAAGGCGGCGCCGAAGGCGTCGCAGGCCTTTTTGTCCAAAGGCTCCGTCCGGTAAACCGGCGCCGTCCGCGCGGTGTCGTCCAGCCGGCATTGCAGCTCCCAGACGACGCCCCCGGTGTCGGCGGTAAAGGCTTCCTCGAGGTTGCCGTATTCCTTGAGCTGATAGACGGCAAAAAGCCCCGTCAGCACGGCGGCAAAGGCCAGCGGAAGGGCCAGAAAGGCAAGGCGCTTTGCCCGCGGCCTTTCTGTCCGGGCGGCGCGCGGCAAAAGGGCCATGACGACGCAGTAGCCGAGCGCGCACCCGAGGGCGTTGGCAAAGAGGTCGTCGACGTCGAACAGCCCCCTGCCCGTCAGGTGCTGAAGGCTCTCGATGAGCAGAGAGCACCCCAGCCCCAGCGCCGGGGTCAGGTACCACTTTTGCAGCCGGGCGGACAGCGGCGGCAGCAAAAGGCCCAGCGGGACAAAGAGGGCCACATTGAGCAGCACGTTGAGCCAGTTCTGCACCGAGCAGCCGTTCCACGCCTCGCGCCACGCGCGGAACAGGTGAAGGTTTGTGTCGGAAAACCCGCCGCCCGTGTAGCGAAACAGCGTCGCGTAGAGCAGCAGGGCGATATACCCCGCCAGCGCCGTAAGAAGAAGGCTCCGCCCCCACGGGAAGGTTTTTCTGCCGCCGCGGCGGCAAAGCAAACAGACGGCTGCAAGGACAAGGGCGCACAGGACGGCGGCGGCCGCGGCCAGGACCGCGCCGCGGCGCAGCAGGCTGCCGATGAGCTGTATAAAGCTGTGCATACTTCTCCTTCCCGGCGCCGAAACCCTCCGGCTGCCGCGGGCGCGTCACACGCGCCGAATCAGTTTTTGTCTCCGGCCAGTTTTTGCAGCACGGGGAAGAGCAGCCCGCCGACGGCGTTGCCGGCCAGAACGATGAACAAAAAACGCCAGGTGCCCGCGGGCAGGCCGGCCATGCTCAGGTAGACGGCGTCGGCTACCGAGTGCTCAAAGCCGCACAGGATGAAGGCGGGCACGCAGGTGACAATGCCGATATACCGCGAAAGCCCCTCCTGCCGCCGGTAGGTCACAACGGCAATGTACATCAAAACGCCGCACAGCATGCCGAGGAAAAAGGTCTGTCCGCCCGCCTGCAAAAGCTTGGCCTGGCAGAGGTCAGCCGCCTTTTCGGCCACCTTCGGCAGGTACTGCCCCACGGCGGTGCCGTACAGCACGCAGGCAATCAGGTTGCCCAGCGTGATGAGCGCCAGCGTGATCGCGTAGCGCCAGTCGTTTTCCAGCGCGTAGCAGACCTTTCCGGTAAAGAGCATGTAGCCCATATTGCAGATGGTGATGAGGCCGGTGGTAAACAGCAAAGCGCCGACCACGCGGCTTTCGCAGGAGAGAAAGGCCGTGCCGCCGATGCCGATCATCAGCCCGGCCAGAATGCTTTTGAGCAGCGTTTCCCTGACGCCGGCCAGCGCCAGCGCCTTGTCGCCGGCGGCGCGGCGGGAGCGTGATTGTACAGGGTTACAGGTTGTTTGCATGATTATCTTCACCTTTCCGACAGGAATGTTGACAGTGCCGGCAGCCGCCTGCACAGCGGCCGCCCTTTCGAATGGCGCGCAGGGCCAGCGCGCACAGCAAAACGATCAGGCCCAGAAGCAGCCAGCTCGCTCCGTTCATAACAGGCCCCCCACGGCAAGTCCCGCGGTGTAGACCAGAAAGGCCATGACCCACGCCACGGCGATTTGAAAGGCCATCAGCCCGATCGCCCGGCCTCCGCCCATCTCACGGCGCACGGCCGCCATCGCGGCGACGCAGGGCATGTACAGCAGGGTAAAGACCAGAAACGACACCGCCTGCAGCGGCGTAAACAGCCCGGGGAGCGCCGCGGCCAGCCCGGCCGACGTCGAGGCGCCGGTCAGCTGCATAAAGGTGCTGACCACCGTCTCCTTGGCGCACAGCCCGGTGATCAGGGCGGCGACGCTCTGCCAGTTTCCAAAGCCGAGCGGCCGGAACACCGGGGCTATCCATCGCCCGAGCGCCGCCAGCATGCTCCGGCTGCCGTCGCTCACCATGTTGAGGCCGAAATCAAAGCTTTGCAGCAGCCACACGGCGATCGAGGCGACGAAAATAATGGTAAAGGCCTTGACGATAAAGTCCTTTGCCTTTTGCCACATGTGCAGAAGGGCGCTTTGCAGCCCGGGCAGCCGGTAGGCCGGAAGCTCCATGACAAAGGGCACCGGGTTGC
Source organism: uncultured Eubacteriales bacterium (assembly GCA_934675045.1). Classification (GTDB taxonomy): domain Bacteria; phylum Bacillota; class Clostridia; order Oscillospirales; family Butyricicoccaceae; genus Ventrousia. Next base: position 1,580 of record CAKUPI010000057.1, on the reverse strand, counting down.
CGCGGAACACCGTGTTCTTCAGCAAAAATCCGGCCAGAATACCGGTCAGAATACCGAAAATATACAGGCCCATCATGACAAGGGCGCTGTGCCCGGGGAAGAAGGCCGCCGAAAAGACCGCGTAAATGGGCAGCTTGGCCGAGCAGGACATAAAGGGAATGAGCAGAATGGTCATGCGCTTGTCGCGCTCTCCGGGCAGGGTGCGCGTCGCCATAATGGCGGGCACCGAGCAGCCGAAGCCGATGAGCATGGGGACAAAGGAACGGCCGGACAGGCCGATTTTTCGCAGCAGGCTGTCCATGACAAAGGCGACGCGGGCCATGTAGCCGCTGTCCTCGAGCATGGACAAGAAGAAAAACAGCACGACGATGATGGGCAAAAACCCGAGCACGCTGCCCACCCCGGCAAAGACGCCGTCGATGACGAGCGAGTGCAGCGCCGGGCTGACGCCGGCGACGGTCAGCCCGCTGTCGGTCAGCGCCGTCAGCTTTTCGATTCCCAGCTGCATCCAGCCCGACAGCGTGCCGCCGATCACGGAAAAGGTCAGCCAGAAGATCAGCAGCATGACGCCCAGAAAAATGGGAATGGCAAAGTACTTGTGGGTCAGCACCCGATCGATTTTGAGCGATCGCAGCTGCTCGGCCGTTTCCTGCGGCTTGGAAACCGTTTTGGCGACGAGGTTTGTGATGTATTCATACCGCATGTCGGCCAGCGCCGCCTCGCGGTCGGTGCCGAGCGCCTCTTCCATATCGCAGACGATGTGGCGGATGATTTCCTCGTCGCCCGGGTGGATATTGAGGGTCTTGAACATGGGCTCGTCGCCCTCGACCAGCTTGGTCGCCGCAAAGCGGAGCGGCACACCGGCCGCGCGCGCGTGGTCCTCGATGATATGCGAAATGGAGTGAATGGCCTTGTGCACCTCGCCGGTGCAGAAGTCCTGCCGCGCCGGCAGGCGCTTTTGCCGCGCGACGGCGATGGCGCGATCGACCAGCTCGTGAAGACCCTCCCCCCGGCTGGCGACAATGGGCACCACATCGACGCCCAAATCGCGCGACAGCGCCTGAATGTCGATGCTCCCGCCGCTTCGGGTCACCTCGTCCATCATGTTGAAGGCGAGCACCATGGGCACCTGCAGCTCCATCAGCTGCAAGGTCAGATACAGGTTGCGCTCGATGTTGGTGGCGTCCAGAATATTGATGATGGCGTCGGGGCGCTCGTACAGCAGAAAGTCGCGGGTGACCACCTCTTCGGCAGTGTAGGGCGACAGCGAGTAAATGCCCGGCAAATCGACCACGATGTTTCCGGGGTGATCCTTAATCTGCCCCTCCTTGCGCTCGACGGTGACGCCGGGGAAGTTGCCGACGTGCTGGTGCGAGCCGGTCAGCTGGTTAAACAGGGTGGTTTTGCCGCAGTTCTGGTTTCCGGCCAGGGCAAAGGTCAGGCTCATGCCCGCGTCCCTCCCTCGACGGTGATTTTCCGCGCGTCCTCCAGACGCAGCGTCAGCTCGTACCCGCGCAGGCAGATTTCCACCGGGTCGCCCATCGGGGCCTTTTTGCGCATCAGAATGGTTGTTTTGGGTG
>CAKUPI010000056.1 GCA_934675045.1 uncultured Eubacteriales bacterium | reverse complement strand
TTTTCAGGGTGTACGCTTCGAGGTCGTCGGTCCCTTCGGCGGCGCCGGCGCCGTGCAGGCCGAGGCAGACGCCCTGCACGCCCTCGCGGTTGTCGGCCATCATCGAGCACATGGTGCCCACGGCGTAATCGAGGGCTTCTTTGGTGATCAGCGGGCCGGCGCTGTGCAGCTCGACGGTCGGAACAAGCTCGACGCCCTCCTCCGCGGCGGCGGCGATCATGCCGCCGGCATAGGACGTCGTGCCGGTATAACGGGTGATGACGTCGGCTCCGGTCGTCCAGCCGTTGGGCGCCCAGCGCTCAAAGGTGCCGATGTCCGACGAGAAGGTGTTGGTTTCGTTGCCGAGAATGCCAAACAGGATTTTCATGGTCTGCGCTTCCTTTCCCTTGCATTGCTGTGCGGCCGGTTCTCCTCCGGCGGCCGGACGCGGCCGCGCGGCCGTTCCTCACCGGCCCCGGCAGGCGGGACGGCGGCGTTTTGCGGACGCAGAAAACCTCTGCCCCTTCCGGCCCATATACCAAAAGTGTAGCACAATCGCCCTCCCCCGTCCAATGAAATTTATATATAGCAGCTATAAGTCTCTTACATATATTTCACCGTTCTGCCGGTTTTTCGGCCCTTTTTTTGGGCATTTTCCCCGCAGCTTTCGCGCCCGCCGTCCCCTGCCCGCTCTGCCGCGCCGGCTTTTCCGCACCGCCTTTTCGATGTTTTATATCGATTATCGATAAAAAAATCTTGACAAACGCAAAATCCTGCGATATGATCGCCCTGAAAAGGAGTGGTTCCCATGTCGCAAAGCAAACGGCTGTCCGACGTTTTGTCCGTGTGCGTCATTCTGCTGATCATTTTAAACCTTGTCGTCCTCCCCTTTCTTCCGGGGCTTGTTCTGCTGGGGCGCGGCGGCCAGCCGCTCTCCGCCCTGCTTTTTTATTCGGACGAATCGCTGCTTTCACCGGCCTACTTTTTTGCGCTGGCCGTTGTCGGGGTCTGGTCGGAGCCGGCGCAGGCCGTTCTGACCCTTTTTCTTCTGGTCTGCGCCGTGTGCTCGGTGATCATTTTGTGGCAGGGGCTGATGGTGCTGCAAACGGTGCGCGCCGGGCGGCCCTTTCAGCGCTCCAACGCGCGCAGCATGCGCAGGGCCTCCCGCTGCTGCTTTGTCATCTGCGCCATGGCGGCGGTGCGCTGCGTCTGGGCCTGCCTGTATTACCGCACACCGGCCCCCCTGTTCACCTACAACGCGCTGTTTATCCCCGTCTTTCTGATGGCCGGGCTTTTGTGCCTGATCATCGCGGCGCTTTTCGGACAGGCGGCCGCCCTGCGCGAGGAAAACGACCTGACAATCTGAAAAAAAGAGGAAGATGCCTTCATGCCCATTCTCATCAATCTGGACGTTGTGATGGCCAGACGCAAAATCAGTCTCGGCGAGCTTGCCGCGCGCATCGACCTCTCCCCCGCCAACCTCTCCGTCCTGAAAAACAACCACGCCCGCGCCGTGCGCTTTTCCACGCTCGAGGCGCTGTGCCGCGTTTTGCAGTGCCAGCCGGGCGAGATTTTGGAGTACATTCCCGAAAGTGAGGAGGAAACACGATGATGCTGCGCTCTCTGTTCAATCTGGGACTGCTCGCCCTGATGGCGGCTTTGCATTTCCTGACCCCCGCTTCCCTGTTGCCGTGCGATCGGCTTTGCGAGGCCTTCTCCGCCGCAGTCGACGGCGCGGCCGCCGGATTTTTGCAGTACGATGCGCCCGCCGATTTCGACGGCAGCGTCGCGGTGTGGAACGACAGCGGCGCCCGGCTCTTTTCCGCCTCGGTCACGTGGGAAACCGGCACGCAGGGCAGCAGTCTGGCCGACGGCTCGCCCATCGGGCGGTACCGGAGCTTTGTCCTGGACCCCGCCCTTGCGGGCGTGCAGCAGGTCACCCTTTCGGTGCAGACCGACATGGGCGAACTTTCCAGTGTTTTCACCCACGATTTTTCCCGCGCCCCCCTTGTCGTCGCCGTGCGCGGCGGGGAGTACGCAGAGCCGCTCCGGCTGGTAGCCGTATCGCCGTAATGCCCCGTTTTTCCGCCGCAGCGCATAAAAAAAGCCGTCCCCGAGGGGCAATGTCATTAAGCTAAGCTTTGGGCTGCACGCGAAAAAGTACCCACCTCATTTTTGCGAGGTGGGTACTTTTTACAATATATCATCTATTCGCTTTCCTATTGCGAATCGTTTCTTTTACAAAGCAATAGCAGAAAACACTCGCAATATAGATACCCAAGAGGGCGAGAAAATATTTCAAAATTTGTACCGCAAATGCAAATCCAACTATAACTAATGGTGCAGAGGTCATAAACTCATATCTGAGCTTATTCGCCCGATATTTGCAGTACCTATCATAAGAATTTCTTGCCATACAAAGACCCTTCAACGCTTAAAAGAAACATATCCAAAATGAAATTGCCCAACAGAGATTACATCTTTTAAATCTCTACCTGAACTTGTAATCTTCAACATAGAAGCCTTGATATTTCTTTCTTCACGAACATTTTTAAGCTTTAACCAAATTCTTCTTTCTTCGCCTAAGAATTCGGAAGGAACAGCATTTACTTCCGGGCAAGGAACGGAATCTTTTTCGGAGTAGACCTCCTCGACTTCAGCGGCATATCCAATATCATTGGCTTTTTGCTCGCCTAAAATCGTGTTGCCTGCAAACAGAATAGTAACATTCTCGCCAGAACGAATTTTTTGGTTGAAATATTTTACTTTATCGGGGCTCATTCCAAAGAATAGCGATTGCGTGGAAAACCAAGTATATCCTCGAACTGCGCAATCACTGATGTAAAGTTGCATTGTCTTGTCTTCTGTATAGCTTTTTCCATTAAAGTCTTTCTGCCCAAGCTTCATAAAAATAATATCCTCGCTTGCAAGCTGACTCTGTTGGGAAACAATCATATCTTTTACCGCCTCTGTATTCAGATATTTTTTCTTTAAATCGAGGTAAAGTGTTTCATCGCTTGCCAGCATATACATTTCCAAAACATCTGTTAAGGCAGCCGCTTTTGTGACTCCTTTGATTCGGACAAATTCATTAAACATTTCTTGTACAGTATCAGTGACAGATATTGTCATAAAATTTTGTCTTGGCATAAAACCCTCCGTTTCAAATGTACCATATTGCCGATAGAGTTCTTCAAACAGAATGTACCATATCCCCGGCAGAGTGTCAACTGTTTTAATAAAATTTTCCACACAGAGCTTAGATTTCTATTAACTAACAAAGCATTTTCCTTTGTGCAGTATTTTTGAAAGAGAGGGGCGCGGGGAAAACCATCTGTCCAATTTTTAATGCCTTTCGGGCAGGTGTTGAAATTTTGCATCATTAAACCGCTATCACTATATTCCCCTAATTCAGCCCGATTTTTGAATGCGTTATGGTCAGAAGTTGATAGCACGTGTGGATTTTATGAAATTTTGGCGCATACATCACCATTTTTTGCTGCAAAAGCCGCGTTAAGCCAATAAGGGAAAAACAGCGGCTCAAACTTCAAAAAGTGGGTCAAAGAGTTCTGCATAGAAAAACGGACGGGAGCGCCGAACTGCTCCCGTCCGTTCTTTTTCGGCGTTTTGACTATGCTTTGAACTTTTTGAGTACATCCCTCGGCTTGTTAGGATTTTCTAACTATTGTCCTTTTGCGCAATTTTAGTCTGATTTTTGGATGCGTGGTGTCGAGATGTTGAGATTCTACTTGTTCCCTTAACTTAACGACAATTTCTTCCAGAATTTCCTCAAAAAACGCCCACCTCACGCCGGGGGACGGCTTTTTTATTCGTCTTTCCATTCCATGTCGATGTGCGCAATGCCGTCCAGATCGTAGGCGCCGGACAGCGCGCAGAAGCCGCAGCTCTCGTAAAAACGCTGCAAATGGGCCTGCGCCGAAATCCGGACCCTGTGCTCGTCCCATGTTCCGCGCGCCGTTTCCAGCCCGCGGCACACAAGCGCGCGGCCGAGACCCAAGCCCCGGCAGTCGGCGCGCACAACGATGCGGCCAAAATGCATGGGCTCGCCGCCGCGGCGCGGCAGAGCGCGCAGGCAGGCGCACAGCTTGCCCTGTCCGTCGCGCGCAAAAAGGTGCCAGGCCGTGCGGTCCTCGCCGTCGACATCCAGATAAGCGCAGTCCTGCTCGGCAATAAACACCGCGCAGCGCAGGCGCAGAAGCTCATACACCTCGTCGCGGGTCAGCTCGTCATAATGCTTGACGCTCCACTGCATGGCGCGCTCGGCTTACAGCGCCATCCAGCCCTCGTCCGAGGGGTTTTGGCGGAACGCGTGCAGCTTCTTAACGTCGCTTTCGCGGATGTACCCCGACTCGAGGGCCGCTTCGACCAGCGCGTCGTAGTTGCTCAGCGAGACGTTTTTGACGTCGGCCGCGGCCAGACGGTCCAGCCCCTTCTGCAAGCCGTAGGTAAAGATGGAGGCAATGCCCAGCACCTCGGCGCCTGCCTCGCGCAGGACGTTGACGACGTCGATGACGCTGCCGCCGGTGGAAATGAGGTCCTCGACGACGACGACCTTCTGCCCCTTTTCGACGCGCCACTCGATCTGGTTGTGGCGGCCGTGGTCCTTGGCGCTGCCGCGCACGTAGGCCATGGGCAGGTTGAGAATCTCGGCGACGAGGGCGGCGTGGGCGATGCCGGCCGTCGAGGTGCCGGCCACCAGCTCAACCTCGGGGTAATGCGTTCTGATGTTGCCGGCAATGCCCTGCTCGACGGCGCGGCGCGTCTCGGGGTAGGACAAAATCAGGCGGTTGTCGCAGTAAATCGGGGAACGGATGCCGCTGGCCCAGGTAAAGGGCTCGTCGGGGCGCAGAAAGACCGCCCGGATGTCAAGCAGGCTCTTGGCCGTCTTTTTTTCCATGTTTTCCATTGTTATTTCCCTCCCAAAAAGTCGTTGCAGATGCGCGCGTAGGCGGCGGCCGGATCGGCGGCCGCCGTGATGGGACGGCCGACGACAATGAAGTCGGAGCCGATTTCGCGCGCCTTCTGCGGCGTGGTGACGCGGGACTGATCGCCCTTATCCCCCTCGGGGTAGCGGATGCCGGGCGTGACGGTCAGAAAGGCCTCGCCGCACGCGCGCTTGACCAGCGCGGCCTCGAGCGGCGAGCAGACGACGCCGTCCAGCCCGGCCTCGCGGGCGTTGCGGGCGTAATGGGCGACGGTGTTTTCCATGCTCTCGGAAATGAGCAGCTCCCGCTGCATACGCTCCTGCGAGGTGCTGGTCAGCTGCGTGACGGCGATGAGCAGCGGGCGCTCCCCCGCGCTGCCCTCGGCCAGGCCCTCGACGGCGGCGCGCATCATGTCGCCGGTTCCGGCGGCGTGCACGTTGGTCATCGACACGCCGAGCCGGGCGAGGTTGATCATGGCCTTTTTGACGGTGTTGGGAATGTCGTGCAGCTTGAGATCGAGAAAGACCTCGTGCCCGCGCGCGCGGATCTCCCGCACGATGTCGGGGCCTTCGCCGTAAAAAAGCTCCATGCCGATTTTGACATAGGGCTTTTTCCCCTCGAACCGGCTGAGAAAATCGAGGGTGTCCTGACGGTTTTTAAAATCGCAGGCGATGATAACGTCTTTTTTCATGGTGTTCCCTCTCTTTTTGGTGTTTTTCTGCCAAACTTCAGCGGTGCGCCCGGCCGATGATGCCGCTCAGGCTTTCAATGCCGTACTGCGCCATTTTTTCGGGCAGCGCGTCGATGATGCCCTCGCACGCCCACGGATCGACCAGGTTCTGCGCCCCCACCTGAACGGCGCTGGCGCCGGCCGACAGCATTTCCAGCACGTCGTCGGCTGTCGCCACGCCGCCGACGCCGATAATGGGCAGGTCTGTTGCGGCGTACGCCTGATACACCATGCGCACGGCGACCGGCTTGACGGCCGGGCCGGAAAACCCGGCGGCCCCCGTCGAAACGACCGGCTTGCCGGTGCGCGGGCTGATGACCATGCCCAGCAGGGTGTTGATCAGCACCAGCCCGTCCGCTCCCCCCTGCTCGCACGCGCGGGCGATGGCGGCAATGTCGGTGACATTGGGCGACAGCTTCATATAGACCGGCTTCCGGCAGGCCTTCTTGACGGCCTCCGTCACCTCGCGCGCCGCTTCCGGCTGGGTGCCGAAGGCCATGCCCCCGTGCCGGACGTTGGGGCAGGACACGTTGATTTCCAGAATATCGACGTCGGCGCAGCCGTCAAACAGCCGGGCCGTCTCGACGTATTCCTCGATGGAAAAGCCCGAGATGTTGGCGATGACAGGGCCGTGATAGACCTCGCGCAGGCGGGGGATTTCCCGCTCGATCACGGCGAAAACGCCGGGGTTTTGCAGGCCGATGGCATTCAAAAGCCCCTCGCGGCACTCGGCGATGCGCGGCGTCGGGTTGCCGAAGCGCTCGTGCAGCGTCGTGCCCTTGAGCGAAATGGCGCCCAGCCGGTCAAGGTCGTAAAAGCGCGCCATCTCGTAGCCGAAGCCAAAGGTTCCGCTGGCCGGTATCACGGGGTTTTTCAGCCGCAGCTGCCCCAAGCTGACCTGTAAATCAGCCATCAAAGCGCACCTCCTCAGACAAAAGCACCGGGCCGTCGACGCAGATGCGCTTGCTGCCCGTCAGCGTCTGGCACGAGCAGCCCATGCACGCGCCGAAGCCGCAGCCCATCCGCTCTTCAAACGAGAGCTGCCCCCGGCCGCCCGCGCCGTGCACCGCTTTGAGCATGGGCTGCGGGCCGCAGGCGAAATAGTAATCGTAATCGAGCTTTTTCATCACGTCAGTGACAAAGCCGTGCTCGCCGCAGCTGCCGTCGTCGGTTGTGACAAAGACGCCGCAGCCCAGCGCCTCGAACTCGCGCCGGTAAAAAACGTCGCAGGCCGAGCGGAAGCCGAGCACGCACTGCACGCTCTCGCCCTGTCCGCGCAGCGTGCGCGCCAGCCCGTACCGCGGGGGCACGCCGACGCCGCCGCCGGCCAGCAGAATCCTCTGCCCCCGCGCCGGCGCCGTGTCAAAGCCGTTGCCGAGGCCGGTCAGAAGATCAAGGGTTTGGCCCGGGCGCATGGACGCCATCTGCGCGGTGCCGCTTCCCACCACCTTGTAGATGAGGGTCAGGCCGTCCTGCTCCCAGTCGCAGACGCTGATGGGGCGGCGCAGGTACTTGCCGCTCAGCGCAATGTTGACAAACTGGCCGGGCCGCTGCACCCAGCCGCCGTCCCCCGCAAGGCGCAGGCGGAAAACATCCTGCGCGATGGGGGTGTTTTCCCAGATGGTATAAAGGCTGCGTTTTTCCATGGCGGCCTCCTTACGCGTCAATGGTGGAAATGCCGACGGTGATCTCCTCGAGCACGTCGAGCAGCACGGCGACGGTGTCGAGCGAGGTGAAGGTTGTGATGTTGTTTTCCACGGCGCAGCGGCGGATGAGGAAGCCGTCGCGCGTCGTGCCCTGCGACCCGGTCGTCAGCGTGTTGATGACATAAGTGACATGCCCCTGGCGCAGCGACTGCAAAATCTCGTCGCTGCCCTCGCTGATCTTTTTGCGGGCGCGGGTGCGGATGCCGTTTTCCTTGAGGAAGGCGGCGGTGCCCGCCGTGGCCTCGATGTTGAAGCCGAGGTCGTAGAAGCGGCGGATCAGCGGCAGCGCCTTCTTCTTGTCCTCGTCGGCGATGGTGACAAAAACGGTGCCGTAGTTTTCCACGCGCAGGCCGGACGCCTTGAGCGCCTTGTAAAGGGCGCGGGTCAGCGTGTCGTCGTAGCCGATGGCCTCGCCCGTCGACTTCATCTCGGGGGACAGATAGGCGTCGGCGCCGCGGATTTTGGAGAAGGAGAACACGGGCGCTTTGACGTACCAGCGCTTTTTCTCGGGGGCGATGCCGGTGCCGTAGCCCTGCTCTTTCAGGCTCTGGCCCAGCGCGATGTTGGTGGCGATGTCGGCCAGCGGCACGCCGGTCGTTTTGGAGATAAAGGGCACGGTGCGGCTGGAGCGCGGGTTGACCTCGATGACATAGACCTTTTCGTTTTCGTCGACGATAAACTGAATGTTGAAGGGGCCCTCGATGCCGATGCCGAGGCCCAGCTTGACGGTGTAGTCGATAATGGTGTCCTTGACCCTCTGCCCGACCGAGAAGGGCGGGTAAACGCTGATGGAGTCGCCCGAGTGCACGCCGGTGTGCTCGACGTGCTCCATAATGCCGGGAATGTACACGTCCTTCCCGTCGCAGACGGCGTCGACCTCCAGCTCCTTGCCCGAAATGTAGCGGTCGACCAGCACCGGCTGGTCCTCGCTGACCAGAACGGCCCCCTTCAGGTACCGGCGCAGCCCCTCGTCGTCGTGGACAATCTGCATGGCGCGGCCGCCCAGTACGTAAGACGGGCGCACGAGCACGGGGTAGCCGATGCGGTTGGCGACGCGGATGCCGGCGTCGATGTCGGTCACCGCCTCGCCCTCGGGCTGGGGAATGCCGAGCTGCTCCATGGTTTTTTCAAAGCTGTCGCGGTTTTCCGCCCGCTCGATGGCCTGAACGCCGGTGCCGATGATGGGCACGCCGAGCCTGTCCAGCCGCCCGGCCAGATTGATGGCCGTCTGCCCGCCGAGCGACACAATGACGCCGTCGGGCTTTTCCAGGTCGATGACGTTCATCACGTCCTCGACGCACAGCGGCTCAAAGTAGAGCTTGTCCGAAACGGTGTAGTCGGTCGACACCGTCTCGGGGTTGTTGTTGATGATGATGGCCTCGTACCCCGCCTTGCGGATGGCCCAGATGGCGTGGACCGTCGAATAGTCGAACTCGACGCCCTGCCCGATGCGGATGGGTCCGGCGCCCAGCACAATGACCTTTTTCTTCTGCGAGACGACCGATTCGTTCTGCTCCTCGTAGGTCGAATAGAAGTAGGGGACGTACGAGGAAAACTCGCTGGCGCAGGTGTCGATCATTTTATACACCGGCATGATGCCGTTTTTGCGGCGCAGCAAAAAGACATCGTCGGCCTCCATGCCCCAAATCCGCCCGATGGCGGCGTCGGAAAAGCCCATGCGCTTGGCGCGGTGCAGCAGCGAAGCCTCGCCCGGCTCGCCCTCCTTCAGCGCGCGCTCCATGTGCACGATGTTGCGGATTTTGTCCACAAAGAAGAAGTCTATCTTGGTCTTTTCGCAGATGATGATGGGGTCGATGCCGCGGCGCAGCAGCTCGGCGATGGCGTACAGGCGCTCGTCGGTCGGGTGGACGATGCCGGCCAGCAGCTCCTCGACGCTCATGCCGTCGAACTTCTTGAGCCAGACGTGGTTGACGCCGGCCTCGAGCGAGCGCACCGCCTTGAGCAGGCTTTCCTCCATGGTGCGGCCGATGGCCATGACCTCGCCGGTCGCCTTCATCTGGGTCGACAGCTCCTTGGACGCCGTGTCAAACTTGTCAAAGGGGAAGCGGGCCACCTTGGTTACGACGTAATCGAGGGCCGGCTCGAAGCAGGCCGGGGTGTTGGCC
>CAKUPI010000055.1 GCA_934675045.1 uncultured Eubacteriales bacterium | reverse complement strand
CCATACCGGCGTCATCGCAAGAGCGCTCGGCCTCTCCCTGTGCGAGTACTTCGGCATTCCCTTTGTTGAAGCGCAGCCTCCCCGGCAGGGCACCGTCGCGTTGACCGGCGGCAATCTCAACATACGCAGCCGCCCTTCCCTGCGCGCCGGCGCCGTAACGCAGGCGCCCAACGGCGCGAAGCTGACCGTTTGGGGCCAGTGGCAAAACTGGTATGTTGTCGAGTACAACGGCCACACCGGGTATGCCAGCGCCCAGTACATTTATGCCTGATATGTCTGAACGGCAAACGCAGCCTGCTCCCAAAGGAGCAGGCTGCGTTTTGGTGCGGTTTTTTTATTTCAGGCTGTCGTGCGCGGCCAGATAAAGGGCGCACTCCAAACGCATCTTTTCCAGCTCACAGCCGATCTCATAGCTTTGATCAATCTGGCCGTGCGCATGGAAGTTGGCGGCACTGCACCCACCGCTGCAATAGTACTTGGCCCAGCAGTCCCGGCAGGCCGGACGGGTGTACACGTTGACCCCGGCAAACGCGCGGGCGTGCTTGCGGCTGAAGGTGCCCTCTTTGACATTGCCCATGTAATAGTCTTTTTCGCCGACAAACTGGTGGCAGGGATAAATGTCCCCCTCCGGCGTAACGGCCACGTATTCGCAGCCGGCGCCGCAGCCGCGCAGCCGTTTGATCACACACGGCCCCTGGTCGAGGTCGACATTAAAGTGGAAAAAGTTGAACCATTCGCCCTTGTCGCGCATCTCGACCATCGTCTGCGCCAGCTTGTGGTATTCTTCGCGGATGCGCGGCAAGTCCGACTGCTTGATTTCGTATCCGCAGCCTTCGGGCGCCGTGACCGGCTCGACCGAAATCTGATCAAACCCGGCGCGGTACAGCGACAGCACGTCTTCGATAAAGTCGAGGTTCCTGGCCGTGTAGGTGCCGCGGACGTAATAATCCTTTTCCGGATCGCGGTTTTTGACCAGCTTTTGCATTTTCGGCAGCACAATGTCATAGCTTCCGCCGCCCGCCACCGTCTTTCGCATGTCGTCGTTGACCTGCCGGCGGCCGTCCAGCGACAATACCACATTGGACATCTCGCGGTTCAGGTATTCGATGATTTCGTCGCTTAGCAGCACGCCGTTGGTCGTGATGGTGAACCGAAACTGCTTATCGTGCTTTTTGCCCTGCTCGCGCGCATACTCCACTGCAGCGCGGACCGTGTCCATCGCCATCAGCGGCTCGCCGCCGAAAAAGTCGATTTCAATATTGCGGCGCTTGCCGGAGCGCTCAATGACAAAATCAATGGCCTTGCGGGCGGTTTCGGCATCCATCAGCGAACGCACCGTGCCAAAGTCACCCGTCTGGGCGAAGCAGTAGCCGCAGCGCAGATTGCAGTCATGCGACACATGCAGGCACAGTGCCTTGACCGGGCTTTCGGCCGGCTTGATCAGCGATTCCGGCAGTTCCTCTTCCTCTGAAAACAGCAGTCCTTCCCGATACAGGCTGTACAGTTCTCCGTAGGCCTCACGCACTTCGGCGGCCTCTGCGGGCGCAAACGCCTTTACAATCTCCTCGGGGCACTGTTCGGCCAAAGGCGGTGTAAGCATGCCGCACAGGCGGTATGCCATGGGATCAAGCAGATGCACCGCCCCGCTGGCGACGTCGAGGGCAATTCTGATGTCCCCCTGCTCAAAACAATGTACCATTTTTGCTTTTCTCTCCTTTACGCACAAAAACGGCAGGCACCCGGCGGATGCCTGCCGATTCAGCTTTGTGTTATCTACGCTTCTCGCACTTCTGATTCGCAACAGTGCAGGACGTCTTGCAGGCCGACTGGCAGGAGGTCTGGCACTCGCCGCAGCCGCCGCCCACAGCGGTTTTCTTCAGGTTGGTTTTGTTGATAGTCTTAACGTGTTTCATGACTGATGCTCCTTTTAACGTAATGCGGTTGAAATCATACTACCTATCATACATGAAACGAGCAAAATAATCAACACCATCAGGAAACTTTTTGTCAGAAACAGGGCGTGAAAAAACAACGCGCCGATCAGCAGAAGAAGCCCGAGCAGCCCGGCCGCCGTCAAAAGCGCCGCCAGCAGCTTATGCCTGCTTCCGCCCGCGATCAGCGACCCTGTCAGCCCGCCCAAAAAGACGGAAAGGCCGGCATAGGCACCGACATGGCCGGGCGGCAGCACCTCAAAGGCCGTCAGCACAGCCAGCAGCAGCGCAGCTGCCAGCAATACCGTCAGCCCGGCTCCCAGCGCAATAGCGATGCGCTTCGGTGATATCTCCCCCGCCGCCGCTTGGCGGCTGTCCGCTTTTTCCGCCGGCCGCCTTCTCGTTTTGCTCATATAAAAACCCCCTGCACGGCATCTTGTTCGACACAGGATACTTATGCAGGGGGATCGGCTTTCAGTACCGGATTACTCGGCCTTTTCGCCGCTTTCTTCCGGCAATTCTTCGGCCTTCGTCTCTTCAACAGGACCTTCCTTGGACTGAATCGCCCATTTTTTAATCGCCAGCTTGGTTCTGTCGGCGCCCGTTTCAAAGGTCACGATATCGTCTTTGACATTGAGCACACGGCCGGTAAATCCGCCGATGGTCACAATCTGATCGCCCGGCTTGAGGCTGTTGCGCAGCATGCGGTCGGCTTTTTCCTTTTTCTTCTGCGGGCGGATCAGCATGAAGTAGAAAATTGCAATCATCAATGCTATCCAAATAAGGGTCATGTAGTTATTTCCCATTTTCTTTCCTCCTGTTGTGAAAAAATGCTAACATTGCTATTATATCGGCTGCCGCTGTAAAAAGCAAGTCAAAAAGCGCGGAACATCAAAAAGGGCAAAAAGTGCGGAACATCAAATGTTAAAAACCGGCTTTCCCCGCAATAAACCTTGTATGTGACCCTATATTCTTGGCTCAACCTTCTCACATAATCTCGGCCAGTTTTATTCCGTCGTACTCCCAATACTGTGCCCCTTGATAAGAACCAGAAGGGTTTAGCTTCCCTCTGCGAGTTTGTATTTCTCTGGTCAAGGGAGATAGTTTCCATCGTTTCCCTTCAAATTCTACTTCTTTGTCGCTTACAACATGAGCACAGAAAGAGGGTTCATCAATAAAACTAATATCCAGCCCTATGAGTTGAAGAGCCAGAAACGATAATCCGTTTCCTTCTTTCGGGGTAAAGTTGTTTACTTTGCGCATGGAGCTTGGAATGGGCAAAACATCGTTCAGCAAAACAGAAATCATCCAATTTGTTCGGTTTCGAATCGCCTCTATCGTCCAGCTATTTTGATTTGTAATTTCTGTTTTTGCTATTTGCAGCCCGGCCTTTTCCTCGTATATTTTCTTCTTTTCAGAAAACTTCTTATTTCCAAGTTCTTGGTTGTGACGAATCAGCGATAGATTTCCGATTGTGTTAACGTATTCTTGATGAATTGCCTCATAATCATCCCCCAGTTCACATTGCCAATCCTTGTTCAATGTTTGCGGCATGATGTGTTCGATTTGAAGGTTTTCATCAGACAGGTCCGGGCGGCTTTTTGTGATGGCTTCCTCAATCAGCGAAAGGAAAAACTTACAATAGCGGAAATTATAAAAGTTCATTGCTTCCAAATATCTGGACAGCTCGATATCATTTGGCAACCGGAGATTGCTTTCTTGTTCGGAAAGAATTTGGAACATCTTTCCCTTTTTGTCAGATGCATTTTTAAGTTCCGGAATCCACCTTGTCAACCGGGGGAAGTTCTTATTTTCTGCCGCCGCAAGCGCAATGAGCCGACGGCGCAGACAGTAAATGCGAAAAGCCTCCAATATATCTGCAATATCTTGGGCGGCAAAGTTCCCTTGCTTCCATTCCCGCAGCAGCACCAGCAAAAAAGAATGTGCTGTCGTTACATTCAGCCGTCCCAAATCATGAAGCTCGCGGTCGATCTGCCTATTTCCCGTGGAAACTCCGGATACAAGATAAGAATAAATGGTGGCGCACTCCGATAAGTCACGCAATAAATCTCTCGCATTGCTATCCGAATAAAGTTTTTTGAACAGACTGTATAATTCTTTATAACGCGTTTCGGTTGCTTGCGGAATTGCGCGTTTTTCTTGCGCCTGCATGTAATCGCGGATAAAGTCGGATACCTTCTTCCCCGGTATCACCTTTTCAATATGCAGCCAATACTGACCATATAAGAAGCTTTGCGTGTCCGCATCCAACCCTAAAAGAATATAGTTTCTAACCAAATCCGCCAACGACAGCGGTTTTCCAAGAGAGTTCATAGATTCGAAAATCTCTTGCGGATTCTCCCATTCATTCTTTTCCGGCTGCAATTCAATGGTGATCACGCTGAACTTACTCAGGCCTTTTTCAATGAGCGCACTAAGCTCAAGTCCGTCCGCCTGGCAGTCGGAAAGTTTGTTGTAAAAATACTTATAATTGCGGTATACAGCAGAACGCTTTTCGGTATCTGACAGTTCTTCAGAAAGGATGATGTTTTTGTATGCTACCCAGTCCGTTTCTACCTGCTTCAGCTTGATTTTGTATTCGCTGTCACCAGCAACATTATTGTTTTTCAGATATTTAGAGTCGACAAACTGTCCGAGCGCTTCATTGCCAAGAAGATCGCGAAGTGCAACCAAAAACAGCATTGTTGTAGTGATGCGCTGCTGCCCGTCAATCAAAACAAGTTTATTGGGCTGACCAAATGCGGCTTCCGTCTGAAAGAAAGTGATAGAGCCAAAAAAGTGCTCGGATTTCTTACCGCTGTTATTCAATTGAAATGTTTTCACCACATCTTCAAGAAAAACAGCACATTGTTCTTCAGCCCATTCATAGTTTCGCTGA
The DNA here is from genome assembly GCA_934675045.1 of uncultured Eubacteriales bacterium. Lineage (GTDB taxonomy): Bacteria > Bacillota > Clostridia > Oscillospirales > Butyricicoccaceae > Ventrousia. Next base: position 4,700 of record CAKUPI010000055.1, on the reverse strand, counting down.
TAAGGGGGAATAAAGAATGTCACATCGTTGTTTGACAGCATATGCAGCAGCTTGCTTTCCTGCGGAATCATACCATACTTCCTCCCCGAAGAATTTCTTATTACAGTAAACCATATATCTCGAATGTACACGCTCAATAAGCACGGCTTGATGACGTGCTAAGCCCAGAACATCAAATGCGCTGCGCGAGCAGGGGGCTTTTCTCGTTTCTGAAGGCTGCAAAGGAGCCTGTTTCGAGTGCGCGGCGGATATCGGCCATCAGCTGATTGTAAAAGTACAGATTGTGCATGACCGCAAACCGCATGCCCAGCATTTCGCCCGCGCGCAGCAGGTGGCGCACATAAGCGCGCGAGTACTTCTGACAGACCGGGCAGCGGCAGCTTTCGTCAATCGGGCGTGAGTCGGTTATATATTTGGCGTTGTTGAGATTGATAATGCCCTGACTGGTAAAGAGGTGCCCGTGCCGGGCGTTACGGGCCGGCATGACACAGTCAAAAAAGTCAACACCGCGCCATACTCCCTCGATGATATTGGAAGGCGTCCCCACCCCCATCAGGTAACGCGGCCGGTCGGCCGGCATATACGGCTCCACCTGCTCGATGATGTCATACATCACCTCGGCCGGCTCCCCGACGGCCAGCCCGCCGATGGCGTAACCGGGCAGATTCAGCTCGGCGATTTGTTTCATATGCTCGACGCGCAAATCAGCGTGGGTACCGCCCTGATTGATACCCCACAGCATTTGCCCGGGGTTCACGGTGTCCTCCCTCTCCTTCAGCCGCTTGAGCTCGGCATCGCATCGCGCCAGCCACCGTGTTGTGCGCTGGCAGGATTTCTGCACATAGTCGTGCGGGGCCGGGTTTTCAATGCACTCGTCAAAGGCCATGGCGATGTCCGACCCCAGCGCCCACTGTATGCGCATGCTCTCCTCGGGCCCCATAAAAATACGGCGGCCGTCGGTGTGCGCGTTGAACTGCACGCCTTCTTCGGTGATTTTGCGCAGCTTTGCCAGAGAAAACACCTGAAACCCGCCGCTGTCGGTCAGAATGGGGCCGTCCCAGCCCATAAACCGGTGCAGTCCGCCCAGCCCGTGAATGACCGGCTCACCCGGCCGTACATGCAGATGGTAGGTGTTGGAAAGCTCGACCTGACAGCCGATTTGCCGCAGATCGTCGGCGGACAGCGCCCCTTTGATGGCCGCCTGTGTGCCGACATTCATAAAAACGGGCGTTTGCACGACGCCATGCGGCGTATGAAAGGCGCCGCGGCGCGCCCGTCCCTCTTGACCTTTTAACTCAAACATCTTCCTGCTCCTCCAACCGTGATTCCCGGCTTTCCGGCAGCGTCTGCACGCTGCGCAGCTTATTTTGAATCTGGCGGGTGCGCACGCCGACCAGCTTGTCCAGCTCGCTGCCCGCCTGTTCCAGCCGCTTTTGCGTCGCCTCCAGCACAGCGCCAAAGGTATCGAACTCGGTTTTGACCGAGCTGAGCACCTTCCACACCTCGCTTGAGCGCTTTTGAATGGCCAGCGTGCGGAAGCCCATTTGCAGGCTGTTGAGCAGCGCGCCCATGGTGGTGGGCCCCGCGATATTGACCTTATAGTCGCGCTGCAGCTGCTCCACCATGCCGGCGCGCACGACTTCGGCGTAAAGTCCCTCGACCGGCAGGAACATGATGGCAAAATCGGTGGTCGCCGGCGGCGCGATGTACTTGGTGTGGATGTCGCGGGCAAATCCCCGGATGCGATCGCGCAGCAGCTTGAGCGCGGCGTCGACCTGCGCAGGGTCGGCCGCATCGTAGGCATCCAGCAGCTGCTCATAGGCGTCGGCCGGGAACTTGGCGTCGATGGGCAGCCAGACCGGCACGCCGTCGTCCCCCGGCAGCTTGACGGCATATTCCACCACGTTCTGACTGCCCTTTTTGGTGGCGACGTTTTTGGCGTACTGCTCGGGGGACAAAATCTGCTCAAGAATGGCCCCCAGCTGGATTTCCCCCAGCACGCCGCGTGACTTTACATTGGACAGGACCTTTTTCAGGTCGCCCACGCCGGCGGCCAGCGACTGCATTTCGCCCAGCCCTTTATAAACCTGCTCCAACCGCTGGCTGACCAGCTGAAAGGAGTCGTTGAGCTTTTTCTCCAGTGTGTTTTGCAGCTTTTCGTCCACGGTTTTGCGGATTTCCTCCAGCTGCGCCCTGTTGCCCTGCTGCATTTTGTCCATGTTCTCCGACAGTGTGCGCCGCATGTTGTCCAGCTTCTGCTCGCTTTGCATGGAGCTTTCCAGCATTTTCTGCCCGAGCTTGTCCATCGAAACCTCCATGGACTGTCCCAGCTTGTTCAGTGCGGTTTCTGTCGACTGAATGAGCATATCCTGCCGTGCCATCAGCTTGATTTCATCCTGCCGAATCTCGCGAATTTGCGCCGAGGCGGCGCCGGCTTCCCCGATTTGCCGCTCCAGCCGGCTCAGCCTTTTTGCCATGAGCAGATAGCCTGTCAAAAACAGTGCGGCCAGCAGCAGAGCAGCTCCCGCAGCAATCCATTCCATCAATCACCAATCTCCTTTTTTACACTTGAATTATTATTATATCATATCCCCCGTCAAACGGTAAGCCCGTTTTTTGCCTGAAAGGCCAAAGCGGACGGGAATGGCATTTCCCGTCCGCCGTTTGCCGCTGTCCGGCGCTTATGAATACGCCGCCGCGTTCTTTACAGCACAATGTCCACCGAAATATCCTCCCGCTGCTTTTCGCGGAATATCATGCGCCATTCCACGTTTTTCACGGCTTCAAAGCGCAATGCAGAGCAGGCCGAATGCAATTTCCCCGCCCCCCTTCCGCCAAAAATCACGGCAACGGGGCCGTCCGCCCCGCCGATGATGCCGATGGCCGCGCTCCCGGCCGTGCGCGCTTGCCCGTGCTCCGTCCTTTGACGCGGCCTGTCGCCCGGCATGCAGTCCTGCACGCGAAAGGCGGCCGGCGGCAAATCCGGCGAAAGCGTGTACTGCATCACCGTAAAATGCGTCGGAATCTCCCACCCGTCCTCCTGCTGCGCTATTTCCTCCTCTTCACAGCTTTGCACCGTCAGCACATGCCGTGCGCCGCTTACCGGATGCGTAAAGGGCACCGAATCGCCGGGTGCGGCCGCGCTGAACCGCCGCCCCGGTATATCAACAGGCTCCTGCGCCAGCGTGATGCGGAGCGCGCGGACCTTCGGCTTTGTGCGCGTTGCCCACGGGAAGGAGGCGCGCCAAATGCGCCAGCCGAAGGCGGGGTCGAGGCCATAATGCCGCAGTATGTGCTGTGCTTCTTCCTCCTGACGCAGCTCCTGCGGCAGGCAGGGATTCCACGATATGCCGCAGCTGTGCACGGCCTCGAGGGTGTTTTTTCCCAGCTTCACCCGCGGCCGCACATCGAAGCCGAGCGGATTTTCCCCTTCCATCTGCATTTGTTCTTCGTCGGTGTACGCAGTTTCTTCACTGCCGGACGTCAGATTCCAGCGCTCCATAAAAGACTGAATGCACTTTGGCTCCACCCGGGCGCAGAAGTCGATGACCAGCCCCTTGCCGCAGAGGTAAAGTGCGGGAATCAGCCAGCTCTCCCCGCCCCACAGAAACGACTTTCCGACAGCGATCTCTTTGCCGGGGCGGGTGCGCTCGGCGCATCCCCCAAAGCTCCCGTTAAAATAGACCCTCCACGCAAGAGGCGGAGCAGCGGACGGCGTGTGCTCTGCGTATTCGGGCGGATATCGCAGCCGGCTGCGGTCAAACCCGGCCTGCAGCGCCGTGATGTACGCATAGGGGTTCTCCATCGGCGTCAGCGCCAAACGCTCGGCAAGAACGGCCAGCGCAGCCCGCCTCTTCTGATCCGGCGGGTTTGTGCGCACAAAGGCATCAAACTGCTCTGCCGTCCAGCCGTGTGCCTGCTCCAAGGCGTCCGGTCCGCCGCAGGCCAGCAGCAGCCGCAGAAAGTCCCGAAAGCTTTCGGCCAGCGGCTGTACGCAATCGTCCGGTGCGTTCATGGGACTCACCGCAAAGACCCTGTCGCCGAACCCCTGCACAAAGCAGTAGTGAATCCCGTCCACCCCGGCCCAGCCAAAGATGCGCGCCCCTTTGGGCGTGCAAAAATACACGCTTTCTTCACCTCTGGGCTCAAGCCCCAAAGCGGCGCCGAGTTTCAGCTTTTGGTAGGTTTCGTAAGCCGTCATTTTCCCCTGTCCCCCGTTCGGTCTGCCGGACGCGGCGCTTTCCGGCGCCGCAGAGCATCCTTTGATTTTCCCGTCTTTACAGTTTAACCCCGGGGGAGAAAAAGGTCAACACGCAGCATTGTGCCGCTTTGGCCGCCGCTTCACATTTGACTTATACCGGTGACTATTTTATACTGTATTCATAGGGAAAGAAGGTGTCTGTGTGGATTTTTCCAATTATTTTCCGATGTGGGACAAGCTGTCCCGGGCGCAGCAGGAGCTGCTGATGCATGCGGCCCGGCGCCGTACCGTCCCCCGCGGAACGGTATTGCACGACGGCCCCGAGGACTGCCTTGGGCTGCTGCTGATCCGCTCCGGCCAGCTCCGGGCCTATATTCTTTCACCCGAGGGCCGGGAAATCACCATGTACCGCTTGTTTGAAATGGACATCTGCCTGTTTTCCGCTTCCTGCATGATGCGCAACATCCAGTTTGATATGATCATCGAGGCGGAAAAGGAC
>CAKUPI010000054.1 GCA_934675045.1 uncultured Eubacteriales bacterium | reverse complement strand
CAGTAAGCGCCGTTCAAGTGCCGAAAACCCTTGAAAAATAAGGAGATAGAGAAAACTATGAAATTAGGTATCGTGGGGCTGCCCAATGTGGGCAAAAGCACCCTTTTTAACGCGCTGACCAACCTCAAGGCGCAGTCGGCCAACTACCCCTTCTGCACCATCGACCCCAACGTTGGCGTCGTCAGTGTGCCTGACAAACGCCTTGACGCGCTGGCCGCCATTTACAATCCCAAGAAAATCACACCCGCCATTTTGGAGTTTGTCGATATTGCCGGCCTTGTCAAAGGCGCCTCGCGCGGTGAAGGGCTGGGCAATAAATTTTTGTCCCACATCCGGCAGGTCGACGTCATTGTCCACGTTGTCCGCTGCTTTGACGACCCCAACATCATCCACGTCGACGGGTCTGTCGACCCGCGCCGCGACATCGAAACCATCAATTTAGAGCTCATTCTGTCCGACGTCGAGGTGCTGGAAAAGCGCATTGACAAGGCGGAAAAGCTGGCCAAGGGCGACAAAAAGCATGCGGCCGAAGCCGCTTTCCTGCGCGCGCTGCTGGAGCATTTGCAGCGCGGCGAGCCGGCCCGCACCTTTGAAACCGACAGCGACGAGGAGGCTGCCTGGCTGCAAAGCGCCGACCTGCTTTCGGGCAAGCCGGTCATCTACGCTGCCAACATGGACGAAAGCTCGCTGAGCGGCGAATATTCGCAAAATGAACGCTACCGCGCCGTGTGCGAGATTGCCGAAGGCGAACAGAGCGACGTTCTGCCCATCTGTGCCAGCCTCGAAGCCGATATCGCCGAAATGTCCGGCGAGGAAAAGGCGCTTTTCCTTTCCGAGCTCGGCTTTAGCGAGTCGGGTCTGGACCGGCTGATCACCCTGTGCTACCACCGTCTGGGACTGATCTCATATCTGACGGCCGGCGAGCCGGAGGTCCGCGCCTGGACCATTGCGCGCGGCACCCGCGCTCCGCAGGCGGCCGGAAAGATTCACAGCGATTTTGAACGCGGCTTTATCCGTGCCGAGGTCGTCCCCTTTGAGACGCTGGTGGAATGCGGCAGCTTTGCCGCCGCCCGCGAAAAGGGCCTCGTCCGCTCAGAGGGCAAGGAGTATGTCATGCAGGATGGCGACGTCGTTCTCTTCCGCTTCAACGTATGAGCACCGCTCCCCAAAAAAGCCGCTATTATGCGCTCGACGCGCTGCGGGGGCTGTCCATTCTGCTGATGGTGGCCTACCATTTCGGCTACAATCTGGTTTTGTTCGGCATTGCTCCCCCTTCGCTCATCTACAACCCGCTGCTCAACGTGTTGCAGCCTTTTTTCGCCTCGGTTTTCATTGCCATCTCGGGCGCTTCAAGCACGTTTTCGCACAATAACCTGCGCCGCGGCGTCAAGATTCTGCTGTGCGCCCTGCTGGTCTCGCTGGCCACCTACCTTTTTAACCCCGACGCCTATGTGCGCTTCGGCATTTTGCATTTTCTCGGCTGCGCCGCCCTGATCTTCGAGCTTCTCCGCCTGCTGATCGACAAAACCCTGCGCTTTGGCTGGCTGTGGCTTGTTCCCTTTTTTGCCGCCTATTTTCTGCTCGATCGCACCTTCCCCTTTGAGCATCTGTGGGCGCTCGGCCTGCGCAGCCCTTCTTTTTCCTCGACCGACTACTTCCCCATCCTGCCGTGGATTTTCATGTATTTCTTCGGTGTTTGGCTGGGCGACACGGTCGCACGCGGCCGGCTTCCGGGCTGGTTTTACCGGCTGCGCCTGCCCTTTTTGGAAGCCTGCGGCAAGCATACCCTGATCATTTACATTGCGCATCAGCCCGTCTTGCTCGGCCTGACCTACGCGATTTTATTTGTGCTTCACCGCCTTTTTTGATGATTGACAGCCCCTTTTTCCGGCCATACTAAACAGAGTACGGCGGAGAGGGGCGAAAAAGGTTGAAAAAGCTCACGGCGGCTTTCTGCGTGGCGCTGACGCTGACGCTTGTCTGCGTCGGGCTGTATGTGCTGATGTTTGCGCCCGATTCTTCATCGGAGCTTCTCCTGTCTCTGGGACTGCGCGCCGAACAGAAGGGCCGCCAGAGCCGCGCCGCCTATTTTTACGAGCAGGCGCTCACCTTGAACCCTTACAGCGTCCAGGCGCGCCTGCACCTGACGGCGCTCTTGCGCCGCCAGTTCAAAAACACCCGTGCGGAGGAGCTTCTGCGCGAGGGCATCGCATACCTTCCCTCCAACGCGGCTTTTTACACCGAGCTTTCCTCGCTGCTCGTCGGGCAGGGCCGATTGTCGGATGCCGTTCAGGCTCTCAACGGCGCCGGAAGCGGCGTGGCCGGTCTGCGCATCGGCTCGCTGCGCCCCACGGTGCAGGCCTCCCCCGCCCCCGGCGTCTATTCCCGGCCGGTGCTTTTCCGCATCACCGCCGAACCGGGCCTTTCGTATTACTACACCCTTGACGGCAGCGTGCCCGACCTTTCCTCGGCGCGCTATACCGCCCCCCTTTCTCTGACCAACAGCGCCGTCTACCGTATTCGCGTGATCGCGCTCGGCGGCAGCTCCCTGCCCTCAAGGCTGTATGAATACACCTACGATTTGACCGGCCTTGGCCCCCGGGCCGTTGCCTCGGGCGGCGGCTTCTCTGTCTGTCCCCACTGCGGGCGGAGCTTCTGATCGCCGGGCGCGCGGCGCTGTATGCCCGTCCGGCGGGCAAAGCGGCGGTTTTTCCCTCAAACAAAAAACCGGGCGGCAACCCAAGCATGGGGTTGCCGCCCTTTTCATGGCGCATTTCAGGATTCTTTCGCAAACAGGCTCATGGGGTCGACGCTTTCGCCGTCGCGGGTGAGGACGACGTGAATGTGCATGGGCTGCGCGCTTTCGCAGGCGATACCGCCGCCGGCGCCGCCGATGACGTCGCCCGACTTCACCTTCATGCCCTCTTTCAGCGTGGCGTTCTTCATCAGGCCGCAATAGGTGCTGACCGCGCCGCCGTCGTGCCGGAGGCTGACGCAGCTGCCCCACATTTCGTCGGTGTAAATGGCGCTGACTTCTCCGTCCATCATGGCAAAAACCTGCTCGCCCTCCATACAGGCGAAGTCGGCCCCGCCGTGAACGCGCCAGTCGGCCATCGTGTCGTCATACACCAGCTCCTGCCCGGAAAACGCGCGGATCATCTCCCCGCCGACCGGGAGCGCAACGGCCTTTTCGCTGACGGGAACATTGACCGGTTTGTTTGCCGGCCGCAGCAGGGCTTCGGCTTTGTCCGGCGCCCGGGGCGTTTCCGGAAGGCTCGGCGCTTTTGGCTGCTTCCCCGCCTCGGGCGCGTCCGGCTGCCGCACCGGCTCGGGAGCTTTTCCCCCGTCCGGCACTTTCAGCTCGCCCGGCGAAGAGGCTGTGGTGTGCGGCTGCGGAATGTCGTTTTGGCTGCCGCCGGTAAAAAACAGTACATAACCCGAGATACCTATGGCCACGGCGCACAGGGCAAGGATTATGTAAAATCCTTTGTCCTGCGCAAAGTCGGCCGCTCTTCGGAAAAAGCTTGGGTTCTGTTTCATCTTCATTGCACCTCCGCCGTTATTATCGCCGCCGGAGGCCGGCCTTATTCAGGCAAAACTATTTTTGTGATTTCAGCGTGAGGTCCACGCCCGTGTAATACCACTTGATGATCTCGTCGCAGGTCATGCCCTGAAGCGCCAGCTCCCGCGCGCCGTACTGGCTCATTCCCACGCCGTGCCCGTAGCCGCGGGTTTCAAAAATCAGGGTGTCGCCCTGCGGCGTATAGGTGAAGTTGGTCGAGTTCAGCCCCAGCATGGCGCGGATGGCGGTGCCCGGCACCCGCACGCCGCCGACAGCCACGTCCACAACGCCGCCGGCCTCGCTGCGGTTGGAGGCTTTGAACCAGTGCTCGGGGGGACAGGACAGATCGGCCTGCGGATAGCGCTCTGAAAAGCGCTTTTTAAACTCGTCGGCCGCCAGCGTCACCTTTCCGTAATAATGCTCGGACGCCTCGCCCCCCGGGCTTTCCACGCTTTGCAGATAGGGCGTGTCTCCGCCCCAAACGTCGACGGCCGCTTCGGTTTTTTCCGTCGACGCCGCGTGAAATACGGCGGCAATCGGGTCGCCCTGATAGGTGGCGATAACGCCGTCGGTGGCCGAAACGGCCTGTTCGATTTTTTCGAGATATTCTGCGCTTCGTTCCCCCCACATGCCGTCCGCCTGCGTCCTCAAATCGCAGTACGCCTTGCAGTGGGAATAATCGGTGCACAGCTGCGCCCCCTGATGGCTTTCGGGAATGGCCATTCCCGCCTCGTACAGCCCGATTTTATATAATGTATAGGTCCGGGCCGCCAGCGCCTGGGCCTTGAGCGCCTCTTCGGGAAAGCTGGCCGGCATTTCGGCCGCCAAAACGCCGCACAGGTAGTCGTGCAGCGTCATGCCGCTTGCCGCGCCGTCGATGCAGACGGTCACCCGCGTGGCGCGGTCGTAGCTGTCTCCCGCCGCCTGCACGGCCCCCTGCGGCGGTTTCCGTTCGGGGCTTTCTTCCTTTTGCTCCGCTGCGGCCGCTTTGTCCGCCCGCGGCCCGTCCAGCCCGCCCACCGTCAAGACGGGCAGGGCGTAGACGCACAGAACCAATCCCAGCATGATTGCGATGAGCCTTTTCATGGGTGTCACCTTTTTCTTTCCTTTTCTTTGCGAATGTGTTATATTTACTATATTCTGTGTACGGAACAATTATGCCGCCGCTGCGGCAGAATGGATGATGATATGAAAAGCAAACCTGTTTTGGCGCTGTGCGCCGCCGCTTCCGCCGTTTTGGGGGCGGGACTCGGCCTGTACCGCAGCTCGCTGATTGCAAAATGCACCGACCCGGCAACCGGGCGGCTGTTTCTCCAGTCGGCCGGCATCTTCACTCCCTTTTTTGCCGCAGCCGGCGTCTGTGTGCTTTTGTTTTTTGCTCTGTCTTTTCCCGCCCGGCGTATCCCGCTGTACGCCGGCCTGCGCCCGGCCGGCACGGGGGCCAAAACGGCGCGGGTGGCGGCCGCCTTTCTTCTCTTTGCCGCGGCGGCCCTGCTTCTGGCGCAGGCCGGGGCCTTTACCGCTCTGAGCATTTTAAAAAGCCTTTTCCTGCTGTCCTGCGGCGGCGCCGTCCTTGTCTCTGTCAAGGCCCGGAGCGTGCAGGAAAAGGCGATGTGCTCTCTGTTTCCCCTCTTTTTCACCAGCATTTACCTGCTCAGCTTTTACCGCGATTCGGCCCGCAATCCGCTGACCTACACCTTTGCCTTCGAGATTCTTTCCGTCATCGCCCTGCTTTTGGCGCTGTACCTGTCCGCCTGCCTGTGGTTCGGCAAAAAACGGCCCGGGTCCCTGCTCTTTTTCGCCATGGCGGCGACCTTCGGAACGGTCGCCGTCTCGGCCGGCACGCTGCTCGATCGCGCCTTTTTCCGGCTGTATCTGCCCGTCGGACCGGCCGATGCCGTCATGGCCTGTGCCCTTGTTCTGTGGGTCTGGCTCGAGCTCTTTGACGCCGTTCGCCCGCTCCCCCCGCAGCCCGAAGCCGCGGCGCCGCACGCCGAAGAAGGGCCGGAAGAGCCCGGCGATCTTCAGCAATAATTCATGTGCGCCGTTCTTTCTCCGCAATATGTTTAGAACTTCCCGGAAACGACACCATATTTTTTGTTTTCCCCATCAGCCCCCTTGCATCGTGTCTGCCGCAGTGTTATACTTGAGTTTGGAGAAAACCACGCACATACCTTTTACGTGCATTTCAGACACGTAAAAAATTGATTTGGAGGAATCAGCATGATCGATTACAGCAAGGTCGTTGCCCCTATCGTCTCCACCATCAAGCCCTCGGGCATCCGTAAATATTTCGGCATTGCCGAAACCATGCCCGATGCCATTTCCCTTGGTGTTGGCGAGCCCGATTTCGTCACTCCCGAGCACATCCGTCAGGCCGGCATCGACTCTCTCAATCAGGGCAAGACGCAGTACACCGCCAACAACGGTCTTATCACGCTGCGCCGTGAAATCGCCAAGTACCTCGAAACCCGTTTCAACTGCTCGTATAACCCTGATGATGAAGTGGTCGTCACCGTCGGCGGCAGCGAAGCTATCGATCTGTGCATCCGCGCCCTTCTGACCGTCGGCGATGAGTTTTTGATTCCCGAGCCCTCCTTTGTCTGCTACGGGCCTCTGGCCTCTATCACGGGTGCCACTCCGGTTCCCATCAAAACCGTGAAGGAGGACAGCTTCAAGCTGACTCCCGCCGCCCTCAAGGCCGCCATCACCCCCAAGACCAAGGCCCTGCTGCTCTCTTACCCGAACAACCCGACCGGCGCCGTCATGACCCGCGACGAGCTGCTGGAAATCGCCAAGGTTCTCGAGGGCACCAACATCGTCGTCATTGCCGATGAAATCTACGCCGAGCTTTCCTACGGCCTCAAGCACACCTCCATCGCCAGCCTGCCCGGCATGCGCGAGCGCACCATTCTGGTCAGCGGCTTCTCCAAGGCCTTTGCCATGACCGGCTGGCGTCTGGGCTACTGCTGCGCCCCGCGCGAGCTCATTCAGTACATCGCCCGCATCCACCAGTATGCCATGATGTGCGCCTCGAGCCCTGCTCAGTATGCCGCCATCGAAGCCATGCGCAACGGCATTCCCGATGCCGAGTACATGGCCGAAAAGTACAACGAGCGCCGTCAGTTTATGTACAAGTCGCTGCTCGACCTCGGCTTTGACTGCTTCGAGCCGCAGGGCGCTTTCTATATCTTCCCCGACGTTTCCATGTTTGCCAAGGACGGCACGGCTTTTGTTGAAGAGCTTCTCGAAAAGCAGCATGTCGCCGTTGTCCCCGGAGACGCTTTTGGCGAAAGCGGCAAGAACCACGTGCGCATCTCCTATGCCTATTCGCTGGAAAACCTCAAAAAGGCCATGGAGCGCATCGCGCTGTTCGTTCAGGACAAGAAATAAGCCAGATGGTAAGGCGGAGCCCGCTTTGGGCTCCGCCTTTTTTTGTGTTGAAAAAAGGGCCGCGGCCATGCCGCAGCCCCGAAAGCCCGAAAAGGCTCAGTCTTTGAAAACCTCTTTGACCGCACCGGCCAGACCGGCCAGGCCCTGAATTTCAGAAGGGATGATAATTTTGGTAGCCTGCCCGTTGGCGGCGGCCGCAAAGGCTTCGAGCGCCTTCAGCCGGACGACCGGATCGCTGGGCGCGGCGTCGTTGAGCAGCTTGATGGAGTTGGCCAGCGCCGTCTGCACCGTCAGCAGGGCCTCGGCCTCGCCCTCGGCCTCTTTGATCTGCGCCTGCTGTTTGGCCTCGGCGCGCAGGATCATCGATTCCTTTTCGCCCTCGGCTATCAAAATCGCCGACTTCTTTTCGCCTTCGGCGCGCAGAATGGCCTCGCGGCGTTCGCGCTCGGCCTTCATCTGGCGCTCCATGGCGTCCTGAATCTCGCGCGGGGGAATGATGTTTTTCAGCTCGACGCGGTTGATCTTAATGCCCCACGGGTCGGTTGCCTCGTCCAGAATGGCGCGCATTTTGGTGTTGATGATATCGCGCGACGTCAGCGTCTGGTCAAGCTCCAGATCGCCGATGATATTGCGCAGCGTCGTCGCCGTCAGGTTCTCGATGGCCGCCATGGGGTGAACGACGCCGTAGGTGAACAGCTTGGGGTCGGTAACCTGAAAATAAATGACCGTGTCGATCTGCATGGTGACGTTGTCTTCCGTGATAACGGGCTGCGGCGGGAAGTCCGACACCCTCTCTTTCAGGGTTACTTTATTGGCCACCTTTTCGATCAGGGGGACTTTAAAGTGCAGACCGGTTTCCCATGTCGCCTGATAGGCTCCGAGGCGCTCGACGATAAACGCGCTGGCCTGCGGAACGATGACGATATTGGCCGCCAGCAGTACGATAATAAAAATCGCGGCCGCGATCATGACGATGATTCCAAGCATTGATTTTCCTCCGTTTATATTCCGGCCGCAGGCGCGGCCTGTTTTTCCACCATCAGTTTGACGCCCGAAATGGAGCGAACCACGACGCTTTCGCCCTCGGCAATGACCGAGCCGTCGACCGAGCGCGCCGTCCAGATCTGGCCGCTCACACGCACCTGTCCCACAGCCAGCTCGTTGTCAATGGTCTGCGTGACCAGCCCGTGCATGCCGATCACGCGATCGGCGTTGGTTTTCACCTTGGCGCCGCCGAAATATTTTTTGGCCAGCGGGCGGGTAAAGTACAACAGCGTTGCCGAGGCCAGCACAAACAGAATGACCTGCAGCAGCAGGCCGGCGCCGAAAATGGCGGCCACCATCGCTATCAGGCTGCCGAAGGCAAACCAGATGGCGGTCAGCCCCAGCGTTCCGGCTTCCAAAACGGCCAGCACAATCATCAAAATCAGCCAGACCAGAGACATCGTATTCCCCATCGTATTCCCCCGCCTTTCCTCAGATTCTGATACCATTATACTGCATTTTCCCGCAAAAAACAAACAGAAAATCTGCTGCCGCGGCGCCGTGCAAAAGTCCGCGCCGGGCCTAACGCATTTTCTGCTGCTTCATCCAGATGCGCATGACCAGGCTGTGCGGCAGAAGCTTCACGGCCAGCACCTGCGCTCTGGTGGAAAAGCCGCAAACGGAGACGGCCTTTCCTTTTTGCATGTCGCGCAGCGCGGTGCGCACCACCTGCTCTGCCGTGAACCAGCGGCTGAAGTAGGTAACGGTGCTGTCGCTTGACTGCGTCGCGCGCTCGAAAAAGTCCGTCCGGACCCACCCGGGGCAAACCGGCATGACTCGGACTCCCCGCCCGGCGGCCTCGCGGCTGAGCGCGCGCGAATAGCTGAGCACAAAGGCCTTGCTCGCCCCGTAGACGCCCAGTCCGGGCACCGGCTGAAAAGCCGACAGCGAGTCCAGCTCAAAGACCCTGCTCCCCTTTCCCATATAGGGCAGGGTGAGCTGCGTAAAGGCGACCAGCGCCTTGCAGTTGACGTCTATCATCCCGAGCGCGTCGTCAAGCGGAATGTCCTCCCACGTGCCGAACTTCCCGTACCCGGCGCAGTTGACGAGAACGTCGACCTGCGGTTTCTGCTCCTCGAGCAGGGCGCGATACTGCGCATAGCTCTCGCTCTTTGCCAGATCCAGCGCGATGACGCGCGCCGGCGTCTGTATCTCGCCCTTCAGCTCCTCCAGCCTTTCCCGGCGGCGCGCAATAACCCAAATCTCATCCAGCGTTTCTTCTCTGTCGAGCTGGCGGACAAACTCGCGGCCCATACCCGAAGACGCTCCTGTTACAACAGCAATTTTCACGGCAGTCACTCCTTTTCCGGCCTGTAAACGCCGAATCCTCTGTTCAGTATACCACGCATCCGGCACGATTTCCATCTTTTTATCCCCGGCGCTGGCTGTGCCGCAGGTGCTTTCCCGCATTCTGCCCTGCTTTCCCCGCCCGGACGCGGCGATGGCCCCGTCTGCCGGAAAAATCCCGTCCAAGGTGACAAGTTTTTGTGCGGCACCGGTGCATACAGGCGCTTTGAAGGCGCAAAAAACCGGCGGCAGGGTTTCCCTGCCGCCGGTTTGACTTGGCGAATGCCCGATTGGGCCATTTTGCCTTATTGCAATTTTTCTGCGAAGGGGCAGGCGACGAAGTGGCCGTCGGCGACCTCGCGGAAGGCGGGGTCCTGAC
>CAKUPI010000053.1 GCA_934675045.1 uncultured Eubacteriales bacterium | reverse complement strand
GTCCAGCACGGTGTCGACGGCAGAGGTGGTGTCGGTCATATCGTAAACGGCGACGGCGTTTGCAATGGTCTCCAAAACGCGCTCCGGGCCTTCTACCGTGACCGCCTCGGACGACAGCGTGTACTGCCCCTGCACATATCCCTCGGCCAGCTTGCCCTTCAGCTCCAGCTTGACGGGCACCGACTTGCTGACGACGCGGTCCACCGTAATGGGGACGGCCGACGTGACGCGCGTGTAATTGAGGTTCTTGTTGTCCAGATTGACCGTATAGACCAGGTTGTACTCGCCCGGCACGGTAATCGACGACAGGTCGGCGACGACGCTGACGGTGTTTCTCTTCAGCTCATTCATGTCGTTGCGCTTGCCGCGCACCCGGATGGTGACGGTGGAGTTATTGCCCTCCGTCATGATCAGGCGCATGTCCGTCAGATGCGACAGGTTGCGGAACTGCACGTCCAGATTGGAAACGGTTTGCTCAATGTCGGGGTTCTGCGAGTCCATCACATAAAACCACAGCAGCAGCGCAACCAGCAGTGACAGCGTTTTCAGCAGAATATCATTGTCTTTCATCCACTTTTTCATTTCAGCAGCCCTTTCAGTCGCGCCCAGAAGCCCGGAACGTTCTCCGATTCCTCCTGCGGAATAAGCTCCTGCACAAGCAGACGCTCGAGCGTTTCCGGCGCAAGGTGACGCTTGAGGATTCCGCCCACGGCAAAGGAAATGGCGCCGGTCTCTTCCGAGACGACGACACAGACCGAATCGTAGTTTTCGCTCATGCCGACCGCGGCGCGGTGACGGGTTCCCAGCTCCTTGCTGATGTTGAGGTTGGTCGACAGCGGCAGCAGGCAGCCGGCCGCCGCAATGCGGGCATTGGAAATGACCACCGCTCCGTCGTGCAGCGGCGCCTTGGGGTAGAAAACGTTTTTCAGCAGCTCGGCCGAAACCTCGGCGTCCACCCGGGTGCCCGTTTTGGAAATGGAAGAGATGTTGTCCTCTTTTTCAAACACGATGAGAGCGCCGGTCTTGCTCCACGACAGGGTGCTGGCCGCCTCAACCGTCTGCAAAATGGCCATCTGCATTCCCTGCTTGTCCACCTCGCGGTTTTTGAACAGGCGCAGGTGGTTGCGGCCAAACTGCTCGAGCACCTTGCGCAGCTCGGGCTGGAACACAATGATCAGCGCCAAAAAGCTGAACTGAAGCACGTTGGAGAGCAAAAAGTTGACTACGTGCAGCCCCAGCATGGAGTCGGAGGAGATCTGCATGAGCACCAGCAGCACCAGCACCCCCTTGAGGATGCGTGACGCACTGGTGTTGCGCATCAGCTTGATGATCCAGTATATGAAAGCGGCCACGATGAGGATGTCGAGGGCATCCAGCACCGTGGCGAACTTCAATTGTTCCCAAATACCACCAAAAATCTTCATACCTGTTATCCTTTTCACAACAGTTCTGAAATAAGTCTATCAAGGAACGATCGATTTTTCAATAGATTCCTGACGAATTTAAGAGGAAGTTAACACTTTTTTTACAGCAAAGAGAAAACTTTTGACCTCCTGCATGGTATTGAAGCAGGAAAAGCTGACCCGGCACGCTCCGTCCGGCAGGGTTCCGGCGCTGCGGTGGGCCAGCGGCGAGCAGTGCAGCCCGTCGCGCAGGCAGATGCCGCGCGCGGCCAGCTGCTGGCAGATGACCGCCGGATTGACGCCCTTGGCCGTAAAGGAAAACAGGCTCTGCTGGCTGTCGGGCGTCGAATGGTAGGCCGTCACGCCCCGGATGTCGTTCAGCCCGGCGACCGCCGCCTCCAAAAGCCGCCGTTTATGCTGCGCCATCGCCTCCATCCCCTGCTTGCGCACAAACCGCAGGCCCTCGCACAGCCCCGCAATGCCCGGCACGTTCAGCGTGCCGCTTTCAAGCATATCGGGCAGGAACCCCGGCTGGGTCAGGCTCAGCGAATTGCTCCCCGTTCCGCCCTCGGTCAGGCTGTGAAGCTTTTCGCCTTTACACACTATCAGAATGCCGGTTCCCTGCGGGCCGTACAGGGATTTGTGCCCCGGCATACAGACAAAGTGCACGCTCGGCAGCTTTTGCACGCTGACCGGCAGGACGCCGGCCGACTGCGAGGCGTCGATGATCATGGGAATGCCCTTGCGGCTGCACAGCTGGTCGATGGCCTCAACCGGCAGCACAAAGCCGAACACATTGGAGACGTGGTTTAGGATGACGCAGCGGGTTTCCCCGCTGACGGCTTCGCATACGGCGTCATAGGCCGCCTGCCTGGAAAAAAGCGGCGACTGCGCCACGGTGTAGGTCACGCCCCGCGCGCGCATGGCCTCCAGCGGCCGTACCACGGAGTTGTGCTCGTACCCCGAAATGACGGCATGGCCGCTGTCGTGCAGCAGGCTTTTGATGGCGATGTTGAGCGCGTGCGTCGCGTTTTGGGTGAACACAACGCTCTCGGGCCCCGGCGCTTCAAACAGCCCGGCCGCTTCTTCGCGGCACCGGTATACCGTCTCCGCCGCCTTCAGGGCGGGCCGGTGTCCGCTGCGCCCGGGGTTGGCACAGCTCAGCATGGCGGCCTCCACGGCTTTGGCCACCTGCCTCGGCTTTTGCAGCGTTGTGGCGCCGTTATCGAAATAAATCATAGCTCGGCCTCCTTGATCTCTCCGCCGGGCATTTCGTAAAAGGCGCCGGCAAAGGGCACATTTTTCTGCCGGAGCAGCCGCACCGCCTTCTGCGCGCCGACGGCGTTGAGCCGCAGCGCATAGCCGCACGAGCCGCGCGCCAGCACAGTGGCCGGTCTCACCAGATAGGTGACCATTCCGTGATTGGACAGCACCCGTGCGCCGCTTTGCGCATGGGTCACCGATTTGAACGTGATAAGAAAGCCCACCGAAAGCACCTCTCATTTCTTCAGCGTGCTCTATCTTATGCCCCACCCGCAGAAAATGTGAAAGCCGGCCGGGCAATAAGCCCGGCCGGCTGTGTTTTCGACGGTTATGCGGTCAGCAGGCAGACGGCGTGGGCCGCAATCCCCTCTCCCCCGCCGGTAAATCCGAGGCCCTCTTCCGTTTTGGCCTTGACCGACACCTGCGAAAGTTCGACGCCCATCGCCCGCGCCAGACGTTCGCGCATCAGGGGAATATGCGGCAGCATTTTGGGCGCCTGCGTCACGACAATGGAGTCGACGTTGACGATTTCCCAGCCGGCCGCCCGCAGGCGTTCGCAGCTCAGGCGCAGCAGCACCAGGCTGTCGGCGTTTTTGTAGCGCGGATCGGTATCGGGGAACAAGACGCCGATGTTGTCCATAGCCGCCGCTCCCAGCAGCGCGTCGATGACGGCATGCGCCAGCACGTCGGCGTCGCTGTGTCCCAAAAGCCCCTTTTCAAACGGAATGTCCACCCCGCCTATGATAAGGCGGCGCCCTGCGACCAGACGGTGAACGTCATATCCATTGCCGATACGAATCATTTTCTTGCCTCCAATATTGCTTCAGCAAACACCAGGTCCTCCGGTGTGGTGATTTTTATGTTTTCGCCCGTACACATCACGGCGGCCGGCCGCATTCCCATGCGCTCCAGCGCAGAGCACTCGTCGGTCACCGCCTCGCCCGCCTGCAGGGCGCTTTGCAGCGCGGCGCACAAAAGCTGCGCGTCGGCGCATTGCGGCGTCTGCGCGCGGACCAGGCTGTCGCGGTCAAGGGTGCGCTCGATGCGCCCGCCGCGCACCAGCTTGACGGTGTCGGTCATGGCCGTGACGGCGGCCGCGCAGTGACACGCAAAGGCCTCGCGGCAGACGCGCTCGATGTCGTCCGGCGTGACCAGCGGGCGGGCCGCGTCGTGCACGCAGGCAAAGCGGCACTGCGGCGACACCTCGCTCAGCCCGCGGAAAACGCTTTCGGCCCGATTGGCGCCGCCGGCCACCACCTTGCTCAGCTTGCGGATGGAAAAGTCCTGACAGAGCTGCGAATACTCCACCAGCACGTCGCCGCGCGCGACCAGCACAATCTCGTCTATCGCCGCGCACGCTTCAAAGGCCAGCATGGTGTGCACCAGCACCGGCAGCCCGCTTATTTCGCACAGCAGCTTGTTTTCGCCGCCCATGCGGGCCGAGCTTCCGCCCGCCGCGATAACGGCCGAAACAAAGGGCTTTTCCTCTTTCTTTTTCAGCAGTCGCCTCATGGTATTCCTCCGGCAAAGAAGCAAAAAGCCCCGCAGGGCTTTTGCCTTTGCATTATTTTATGAGTCCCCTGTCCACCATATGCACGGCGTCGTCGTAGGACGCCGACTTCACCAGCATGATCTCCGAAATCAGGATTTGCCGCGCCGTGTTGAGCAGCTTGCGTTCGCCGGTCGAAAGCCCCCGCTTTGCCTCGCGCTGCACCAGGCTTTTGGCGACCTCGGCCACCTGCATCAGATCCCCGCTTTTGATTTTGAGAATGTTTTCACGGAACCGGCGGTTCCAGTTCTGTGTTTCGTCGACCGAAAGCTCCGGCAGACGGCGCAGAAGGGCGTCGGCCTCCTCTTCGGCAATAACGGCGCGCACCCCGATGCTGTCGCAATGGTCGCAGGGAAGCATCACCGTCATGGTGCCCACCGTCATGCGCACTACATAGTACCTCTGCTTTTTGCCGCTGTGGCATTGTTCGGTGATGCTCTCAATGACGCCGGCACCGTGCATGGGATGTGCTATTTTATCGCCGATTTGATACATTTCTCAGGCCCTCCGTTCAACGCCCCTTCATTTCCGCGGTTTTTCGTGCTAATACTATGACAAATTAATTATAGTCCTTTAATCGGCAAAAAACAAGGCAAACAGAAAAAAATCCTGCGTCTGCTGTCATCTCGCCGCCAAAAAAACCAAAAAAGAGAGACAATTTCCTGCGAAACTGTCTCTCTTTGCAAAAATGCGCTTACAGGTTGTAGCCCAGCTCAATGGCCTGCATATTTTTTTCAATCAGGTCTGCCTTTTTGGGCGGCACGACCTTCTTCAGGGTCTTTTCGATCAGGCCCTTCTCGCAAATGCCGGTTTCCTTGATGAACTTGCCCAGCATAATCATGTTGGACAGGCCCTTCATCTCGTGCTCGCCGGCCATCTGCGTGGCCGGGATGTAGAAGGTTTCGACGTCGCCGCGCTCCACCTTGGCGGAAATCAGCGTCGAGTCGATGAAGATTTTGCCGCCGGGCAGCACCGCGCCTTCAAACTTTTCCAGCGAGGGGCCGTTCATCGCGATGAGCGAGGTCGCCTTGAGAACAATGGGCGAGCCGATCGGCAGGTCGCTGATGACGACGTTGCAGTTGGCCGTGCCGCCGCGCATTTCGGGGCCGTAAGAGGGCAGCCACGAGACCTCAAAGCCCTGATACAGGCCGGCGTACGCCATAAACTTACCCGTAAAAAGGACGCCCTGACCGCCAAAGCCGGCAATAATGATTTGCTGATTCATCCTTTTATTCCCCCTGTGTAATGTCCTTGTAGACGCCCAGCGGATAATAAGCCATCATGTTGTCACGCAGCCACTCCAGCGCCTTGACCGGAGCCATGCCCCAGTTGGTCGGGCAGGTGGACAGCACCTCGATGATAGAATAACCGCGCTTTTCCTGCTGCATGGTAAAGGCCTTTTTAATGGCCCGTTTGGCGGCGTTGACATTCTTGACGCAGTCAACGGCGACGCGCTCCGCGTACGCCGTGCCGGACAGCGTGGAAATCATTTCGCAGATGCGCACCGGGTAACCGGCCGTTTTGACGTCGCGGCCGTACGGCGTGGTCTGGGTCACCATATCGGGCAGCGAGGTCGGCGCCATCTGGCCGCCCGTCATGCCGTAAATGCCGTTGTTGACAAAGATGGTGGTGATATTTTCGCCGCGGGTGGCGATGTGCACCGTCTCCGCCGTGCCGATGGCGGCAAGGTCGCCGTCGCCCTGATAAGTAAAGACGTTGATGTCCCCGCCCATCGAGCGCTTGATGCCGGTCGCGACAGCGGGGGCGCGGCCGTGCGCGGCCTCGACCATATCACATTCAAAATAGTTGTACGCCAAAACCGAGCAGCCGACCGGGCAGACGCCGACGGTGTTGCCGGTCAGGCCCATTTCGTCAAGGACCTCGGCGACAAGGCGGTGAATGATGCCGTGTGTGCAGCCGGGGCAGTAATGCGTCGACACATCAGACAGCGCAGCCGGTCTTCCAAATACCTTCTCCATTATTTCGCACCTCCCTGAGCCTTGACAATAGCAGCCTCAACCGCGTCGGGAGTCATGACCATGCCGCCGACACGATTGCACAGATAGACGGGGCGCGAGCACTCGATGGCCAACCGGACGTCGTTGATCATCTGGCCCATGCTCATTTCAACCGACACAAACGCCTTGGCCTTTTCGGCCGCTTTGCGCAGAATCTTCTCCGGGAACGGCCACAGGCTGATGGGCCGGATCAGGCCGGCCTTGACGCCCTTTTCGCGGGCGGAGCGAATGGCGTTTTTGGCGATACGGGCCGACGCGCCATAGGCGACAACCACGACCTCGGCGTCGTCGAGCATAAACTCTTCCCACCGCTGCTCGTTCTCGCAGACCTTCTCGTAGCGCTCGAAGCGCTTGAGGTTTTCGGCCTCGAGCTGATCGGCCTGCAAAAAGAGCGAGTTGACAATGTTCTTTTTGCGCTTGCCCTGCGTGCCCGTCGTCGCCCACGGCTTGTCAAACTGCCTGACATGGGCGTTTTCGGGGAACTCAACCGGCTCCATCATCTGTCCCAGAATGCCGTCCGCCAAAATCATGGCGGGCATACGGTACTCGTCGGCCTTTTCAAAGGCGAGGAACACGGTGTCGACCACTTCCTGCACCGTGCTGGGCGCAAAGACCAGCAGGCGGAAGTCGCCGTGGCCGGGGCCGTGCGTGGCCTGGAAATAGTCGGACTGCGCCGGCTGAATGCCGCCGAGGCCGGGGCCGCCGCGCTGTACGTTGACAATCAGGGCGGGCAGATCGCTGCCGGCCAGATAGGATATGCCTTCGCTCTTGAGGGAGACGCCGGGGCTGGAGCTCGAGGTCATCACCCTCTGCCCCGCCGCGGCCGCGCCGTACACCATATTGATGGCGGCCACTTCGCTCTCGGCCTGCAAAAAGGTGCCGCCCACCTTGGGCAGCTTTTTGGCCATGTAAGCGGCCAGCTCGGTCTGCGGGGTAATGGGATAACCGAAGAAGTTGCGGCAGCCGGCCAGAATGGCGGCTTCGCCCAACGCTTCGTTGCCCTTCATCAAAAATTTCTCACCCATGTTCTTTCCTCCCTCAGCGATAGACTTCAATGACGCAGTCGGGGCACATGGTGGCGCACATGGCACACCCGATGCACTTGGACTCGTCGGTGCAGTAAGCGGGACTGTACCCTTTTTTATTGAGCACGCCCTCTTTCAGCGCCAGAATCTTTTGCGGACAGGTGCTGACGCACAGACCGCATGCCTTACACCTGTCTTCGTTGAACGTGACTTTGGCCATACCTTTTACCTCCTGTTTTCTCAACTGGTGGGAAAATATTCACTCAATAAATCTTCCATTCGGTCTTGCCGTAAATCTCTACCGGCAGCAGATTGGGCACCGGCTCTGTCAGCTTTTCCGCCAGGTCGGCGCGCAGGCAATGCATCAGGACGGGCAGCCCCGTCAGCTCCGAAACGCGCTGCGCGTAGGGAATGCTCTGCAAAAAGCCCTCGCAGGTCGTTTCGCGCCCCAGATTGGAATTGTTGGCGATGCCGGTAAAGCGCATGTGCGACGCCGCTTCCATTTCGCGCATATAGCCGGCGACCTCCTCGGGCCGCGCCGTCAGCAGGCGGTGCCGGTTGATGACAAGAAGCATTTCATGCTCTTCCGCCTTCATTCTGTCGGCAAACTGCCCCAGCGCCACAGCGCCGCTGTCGTCCCCGCCGACGTCGAACACCGAATAGACCCCGGAATTGTCAAAAGCCATGGAGGTTTCGGGCGGCACGGACGGAATGTCCAAATTGGAATTGGCAAAGGGCGACGCTATCAGGCGGATGCCGTGCCTGTTCAGCACCTCTTCGCTGTCCTTTGTGCGGAAATACGGGTTGACGATGTCAACGTCGCAGATAATGACCTCTTTGCCCGTTTTGCGCAGCCAGATAGCGTAGTTGACCGCCAGATTTGTCTTACCGGAACCGTAATGCCCTGCAAAAATCGTGATGCGTTTTGCCATGCATGCCCTTCTTTCCATGCAAAATGATGAGTGTTCTCGTACAATTGTTATTATATCACCGCCGGACTGCGCTCCGCAACAATATTATATTATTTTTCGCCCATAAAAATATACTATATTGATGTCCTTCCCCTTTCTGCCCTGCACAAAAAATGCCGCGGAGGGACTGGCCCTCTGCGGCATGGTCGGAAAATCTTCAGCCGACGCGGATTTGCAGGCGGATGCGGTCGGCGATCATCGAAATAAACTCCGAGTTGGTCGGTTTGCCTTTGGCGTTTGAAACGGTGTATCCGAAAAAGTTGTTGAGCACCTCGATATCGCCCCGGTCCCACGCCACCTCAATCGCATGGCGTATGGCCCGCTCCACCCGCGAGCTGGTCGTTTTGTACTTTTTGGCCACCGTGGGATACAGCACCTTGGTGATGGCGTTGATGATCTCCATATCGTTGACCGTCATAATGATGGCTTCACGCAGATACTGATAGCCTTTGATATGCGCCGGAACGCCGATTTCATGGATGATATTCGTCACGCGCATTTCAATGTCGAGATCGGGGTCGACCTTTTTGGCCGGTTTGGAAAAGCTCAGCGCCAATGCGTTGTGCTGTTCAATGCGTTCGGCCAGCGCGCGCATGTCGCATGGCTTGAGCATGAAATACTGCACACCCAGCGTTCCCGCCTCGGCGGCCATCTGATCGCTCATAAAAGACGCCAGAAGGATGAAAGACGGCCTTGGAATATCGGCGCGCGCTGTGATTTCGCGAATGGCAGCCAGTCCGTCCATGCGGGGCAGCGTGGCGTCGGCCACCACGACCTCCGGCTGAAGCGCAGCCGTTTTTTCCACCAGCTCCACACCGTCACCCGCCGTGCCCGCAACGACAATCCGACCCTCCTGCTCAAGATTCAGCTTCATCATCTGCAGGTAATCTTCATTCTCAAACGCGAGAACCACTTTGACTGTATCTTTCATGACGCTTCTCCCTATAAAACAATTTTTTCATCAGCGCTGTAACTATAAAATACCACAGTTCCTGCCAGATTTCAATAGAAAACTTGAAATTAATGGAAATTATTGTGCGACCCGATTTTACAATAAATTACATTTATTGTAAATTGCCGCCCGCAGGCCTCCCCTTGCTGCCGGCAGCCGACAGGCGCCGCCCGGCTTTTGCCTGCTCCGCCGCCCGGCCTGCCGTTGGAATTTTGGGGCATTTTCGCGGAATTTTGCGTCATTTCGGGTGGAAAAATATCCCCCGGCAATTGCCGGGGGAGCGTAAAACAGTAAAATCAAAAAATGGTGAAAACCTTGCGTTTTCAAGGTGCGGTGTGGCGAAAGTCACTCCGTTTCCTTTTTCATCAGCTCATTCAAAGGGATAAAACCCAGCCCGTCATACTTGATATGGATGTGCTGTACCCGCTTCCCGCTGGATTTGTCCGGTGCGTCCACATAGATGGCGGACACCAGCTCACGCAGCGCATAGCCGTCCAGTTCTTCAATGCCGACATACTTGTGCGCTTTCTGAATGAACTTCT
>CAKUPI010000052.1 GCA_934675045.1 uncultured Eubacteriales bacterium | reverse complement strand
AGAGGTGGCCGAGCGCAGCGAGGACGGAGAGGGCATTCCTTGTAGGCTTTTACTGTGCTTCGGCCAGACTGGTCATTGAAAAAAGGCTGCAAGGCCCTCTCAGTCACCTGCGGTGACAGCTCTCCCAAAGGGAGAGCCAAGGGCTGCACCCTGTTTCGCAGTATGTTGGCATGAGAAATGGAGCGTATCTGTATCGATACGCTCCATTAACGGTTTTACGACCGCCCCGCGAAGCATCTCCCTCGCTTTTCTGTCTGTAACGGCAGGTGCGGGCCGCCTACGCCTTTCCGGTGCCCGACGTGTGCGCGTCCCCCGCCGTCAGCGGGCCCAGCAGCCGGGTGAAAAACCTTTCGCTGACCTCTACCGAAATCGAGACCAGCGCGATGCTGAGCACCGAGCAGAAAAAGGTCTGGCCGCCGAAGAGCGCGGCGCCGACGACCACGGGCAGGGTGTCAAGCACCATAATGGTCACTCCCACCGGAACCGGGTAGTATTTGCCGATCATCTTTCCGATTAAGTCGGTCGTTCCCAAGCTGCCGCCGCAGCTGAGCGCCAGCCCCAGCCCCGTCCCAAGGGTCAGGCCGACGCCGACGGCCGAGCCGAGGCCGGTTCTGGTCAGATGCGGAACAAAGTGCGCCAGCACGTCGGTCATCAGCGAATAGAGGGTAAAGCACACGAGCGCGCGAATGGCCGACTGCCGCCCGAGCAGGCGGTACCCGAACAGGAAAATCGTCAGGCAGAGCAGAAAAATGCCCGCGCCGACGGGCAGGGCAAACAGCCGGTGCAGCAGCTCGGCGGCTCCCGTCACGCCGCCGGGAATCATTTTGCTTCCGGTGACAAACGCGGGGACGGAAAAGGCCATGACCAGACTGCCGGTAAAAATTCCGAAATAGGACAGCGCGCGGGTGTTCTTCATCATCGATCTCTCCTGCCGGTTGGGATTGCGTTCATGCGCAGCATACCGAGTATACCACATTTGCCGGCCGCTGAACAGGGGTGCGGAAGATTCATCTTGACAGATACAAACCCGCACATTACAATAAAAATGGTACACCGGATAAAACAGGAGGAACCCCATGAAACGCTTTGGCTGCCTATCGGCCCTTTTTGCCCTTCTTTTTCTGCTTTGCGCCTGCTCCGGCGGGCAGGCGGACAACACCCCGCCCGGCGGGCAGACGGACAATACCCCGCCCGGCGGGCAGACGGAAAGCCCCGATGCGCCGCCGGAATCCGCTCCCCCCTCCGGCGCCGATGCGCCGCCGGTCTCGATCACGCTTTCCGCGGACGAGCATCCCGAGCTTGACTTCGGGGCGGTCAACGGGGAGCGCGCGATTTGGGATTTTGCCGTTGTCGGCGGCGAGGTCTGTATTCTGCAAAGAGACGGCAGCGTCCTTCGGTACAGCCAGGACGGGGCGCTGACGGAAACCTACCGGCTCAATGTGTACGAACAGGGCCTGACGGCCAGCCGAATCGCCTTTTCCGGCGAAACGCTCTACCTGCTGGACGGTCACAACAACGCCATTCTGACGGCGGAGCAAAGCCAGGTCACCCATGTGTCCCGGCTGAGTTTTACCGACATCGGCATGGTGACAAACTTTTACGCGCAGGAAAACGGCATGCTGGTGATGACCTTTGCCGACATAGAGGGTGCGTATACCGCCGAAGTGGACCCGTCGGGAGCGGACGTGAAAATCGTCGGAGAAAAGCAAAGCGGGTATCTGATCTGCGAAAACACGACCTATCTGCCCGCGATCGCCGGCGGCGGCGGCGGGGCCGATCGGGTCGATGTGGCCGTCTACCGCTCCGGGCAGCTGCTGGAGTCGTTCGGCATCGGCTCGGCGGAAAAGAGCCGAATCATGGCCGGGCTGAGCATTTACGGCATTTCCGGCGAGGACTGGTTCGGCCTTCTCCACGAGTTTGTCGTCGATGAGAAAGACCCCCCGCAGGAGCAGTACGTGCAGACGGCGGTCCGCTTCAACACCAAAGAGGGGCGGATAAAGACCTCGGAGAGCGCTTTTGCCGGCGACGTGGTCATCAGGGTGTCAAAAAGCGACAGCTATTGCCTGTGCTTTTCGGAAAACGCGCTGACCATCAAGCCGATCGCGCAGTATTTTTCGGACTGGGCGGAGGGCGATACCTATGTTTTGACCCACGATTGAGCCGGAACCTCCCGCTTCAATACCGCTACGGTACATCATCAAATCTGTGAAAGAAGGCAATGCTATGGAAAAGAACGTCCTTGTCATGATCCCCGGCCCGACCCCGGTCGTCGACTCCATTCGCGCGGAAATGGCCCGCCCCATCCAGGCCTTCGGCGACCCCCGCTTTGTCGCCGATTATAAACGGCTGATCGACGAGCTGGGCGCCCTGTTCAACTGCAGCGGCATGACCTTTCCCCTTGCCGGCACCGGCACGCTTGCCATGGAAATGGCCATTGCCAACACCACCCGGCGCGGCGACAACATCCTGATTGTCAGCAACGGCTTTTTCGGCGACCGCTTCATCGAAATCTGCGAGCGCAAGGGCCTTCACGCCGACGTCCTCAGCGCCGAGTGGGGCACCGCCGTCACCCCCGGGCAGATCGACAAAAAGCTGAGCGAAAAGGCGTACGCCGCCGTCACCGTCACCCACGTGGACACCTCGACCGCCGTTGTGGCCCCGCTGGCCGAAATCGGCAGGGTGATCGCCAAACACCCCGGCACCCTGTACATCGTCGACGGCGTCGCCGCCAGCGCCGGCGAGTTTGAGGACGTCGACGGCATGGGCATCGACGTTCTGTTCACCGGCTCGCAGAAGGCCTTCGGCGTCTGCCCGGGCATGTTCGTCCTCTGGGCCGGCAAAAAGGCCTTGCAGCGCAGAAAAGACCTCGGGCTGATTCCCGAGTACTATGTCGACTTTGAAAAGTGGATTCCCATCATGGAAAACCCCGCCAAGTACTTCGCCACCCCGGCCGTCAATCTGGTCTGGGCCATGCTCGAGGCCACCGCCATCATCAAGGAAGAGGGCCTGAAGGCCCGTGCCGATCGCCACGCGAAAAACGCCCGTGCCGTCGCCAAGGCGCTCGAAAGCATCGGCCTTCACATTCTGGCCGCCCCCGGGTGCCGCGCCAGCACCCTGAGCTGCGTGCTGTACCCCGACGGCGTTGACGACGCCCGCTTCCGCGCCGCCATGCTCAGCGAGGGGGTTGTCGTCGCCGGCGCGCTGGGCGCTTACGCCGGCAAGGCCTTCCGCGTCGGCCACATGGGCAACGCCGCCGAGAACGACATGGTCGTCATGCTGTCTGCCGTCGAGCGCGCGCTGCGGGCCTGCGGCGCCGACGCTGCGCCGGGCAGGGCCGTCGGCGTCTATCTGTCCGAAATGAAGCAGTAATGCGCCACTTTCCCCGGCGCGCAAAAGCCGCCCCCGCGCCGCAAGGCGCCGGGGCGGCTTTTTACAAAAAACGGGCCGGCTTTTTTAAAAAGCCGGCCCGCCAGTCTTTTTTACAGGTTCTCGTACACCACGCCGTCAATGACGGTCTTTTCGCACAGCGACAGGCTGCTGAACGGCATGCCGCTCCAAATGGCGAAGTCGGCGTCCTTGCCCACTTCGATGGAGCCGACGCGGTCGGCCAGGCCCAGAAGGCGGGCCGGACGGATGGTGACCGCCTCGAAGGCCGTCTGCTCGCTCAGGCCGCGCGCAATGCACAGGCCGACGTGCATGGGCAGGTACTTGGTGCCGCCCGAGGTGTCCTCGGTCAGGCAGAAGTTCAGGTCGGCCTGCTCCATTTTGGCCGGGGTGTCCAGCCGGCAGCCCCAGATTTCCATCTTGGACTTGCCCATCGTCAGCGGGCCGACGACGCAGGTGACATTGTGCTCTTTGAGGAAGTCGAGGATCTTATACCCTTCGGTGCAGTGCTCGATGGTGTAGTCCAGACCGAACTCGTCGGCAATGCGGATGGCCGTGACGATGTCGTCGGCACGGTGGCTGTGGATGCGGCACTTCATTTCGCCGCGCACCACGGGCACCAGCGCTTCGAGCTTAAAGTCCGGCTTGGGCGCATCCTTGGAGGGGTCCTTCTCGTGCGCCAGCTTCTGATCGGAGTAGGCCTTGGCGTCAAACAGCGCCTCGCGCAGCACGGCGCCGACGCCCATGCGGGTCATGGGCATTTTTTTCCGGCTGCCGTAGCAGTTGCGGGGGTTTTCGCCCAGCGCCATCTTCATGTGCTCGCTGCCGGGGATCATGATGTCCAGCACGGTGGAGCCCGGTTTGGTCTTGAAGCTGATGCCCGTTCCGCAGACGACGTTGGCCGAGCCGGGGCCGGTATAGCAGGTGGTAAATCCGCCGCGGCGCGCTTCTTCGATGCCGCTGTCGTGCGGGTTCAGAGCGTCGATGCCGCGGACCTGCGGGGTGACGGGGCTGGTGATTTCGTTGCCGTCGTGCTGACTGTGCATGTCCGTCGGTTCGTTGAAGGTCGAGAGGTGGGTATGCGCGTCAATAAAGCCAGGGGTGACCCATTTCCCCTGCGCGTCGATGACACAGGCGTCGGCGGGAATGTCAAGGTTTTGCCCGACAGCGACAATTTTGCCGTCCTTTACGAGAACATCGCCGTTTTCCAAAACGCCATTGGTCACCGTAATGATTTTACCGCTTTTGATTGCCAGCATATGATCCTCTCCTCTTTTCAATAAGTAATTGTTTTTATGATAGCGCAAAACGAGGGTTAAATCAAGCGAAATCCGTTTTTTTCATCGGCGGGCAAATATTTATATGTAAGAGGTTGACAAGGGCCGTAAAATATGATATATTAATTAAGCACTACAAGCTTGATATCGCGGAGTGGAGCAGTTCGGTAGCTCGTCGGGCTCATAACCCGAAGGTCGTAGGTTCAAATCCTGCCTCCGCAACCATTAAAACCCAGCTTATCCTTTCGGATAGGCTGGGTTTTTGTTGTGCGCAGACGCGGAGCAGGACTTGAACGAAAATCCCGGCTGATTTGGCCTGCTTTATGGCGGGCTTTACGCTCTCGGATGCTCTCCATTGCTCATCTTTCCTTAATAATTTGAAGCTTTTTATTGAAGAGGTTGGTATCATATTTTGATACCAACCTCTTTTCAGTTTACGGAAAAAAGGAGATTCATCACATGAACAACCGCAACACAGGGCAGCAGCTTCGCTACCTCGAAGAGGTCCGCATTTCTCTCCATCGTGCGAGCTTTGAAGCAAAGCCGCTGGAAAACTGCGAACGTTCCATCTTGTGGAGCGATGCGCCGCTGTGCCGAATCACCGGCAA
Organism: uncultured Eubacteriales bacterium; assembly: GCA_934675045.1. Lineage (GTDB taxonomy): Bacteria > Bacillota > Clostridia > Oscillospirales > Butyricicoccaceae > Ventrousia. Next base: position 4,564 of record CAKUPI010000052.1, on the reverse strand, counting down.
AGGCAGCGTGTTCTATCGGCGAGAGGATGCGGACAAGCCCCAGGCGTATGTGTTCTTATTGATACCCGGTGACAACGCACAGAACCATGATCAGGCAGCCGGCCAAGATCCACATGGCCCAGAGTTTGCCGAAGAATTTCATCCATCGGTCATAGGGGATTTTGGCTGCGGCGATAAAGGGCATCAGGGAGCCGCCGTGGGGTTGGGCATAGCCGCAGATGCCGTCGCCCAGACGATAAGAGAGAACCAAGGTCTGTCTGCTGATGCCGGCCAGGTCGGACACGGGGGCCAGAATGGGCATAGCCACGGCCGCATGGCCGGTGCCGGAGGTGACAAACACGCTGACCACCATGTTGATGATCATAAGGGCAGGCGCTCTCAGAACATGGGGCAGGTAGTCCATGGTAGAGGCCATGGCCATGACTACGGTGTCCAGGATATTGGCCTGATCCATGATCAGGGTACAGGCGGCGCCCAGGCCAATAATCAGCGCCGCGGAGGTCATGCCCTTGGCGCCCTTGATGAACTCAGAAGCGATTTTGCTGGGGGTATAGCCGTAGGCAAAGCCGCTGAGAATGCCCATCCACATAAAGACGATGGCGTTCTGCGTCAGTGTCCAGCCGAATTTCAGGCAGCCGTAGATCAGGACGGCAAAGGAGAGCAGAAAGACCCCCAGCACCAGATAGTGCCGTTTCTCGATGGGGGCGTCCATCTCACCTACGCTGAGTTGCTTGAGGTCGGAAACACCATAGACGGCGCTCTTGGTGGGATCCTTCTTGCAGATTTCGCCGTAGCGAACGACGTAGATGGTAGTGATCAGATAGAGGACTGCAAAGGCCAGGATACGCATGGAAATGCCTGAGTAGGCAGTCAGTCCCACCAGCCCCTGGGCCACCGCGGTGGTGGAAGCGAAGATACCGGAAGTAAAGCCGATGCCGATGCCCAGCATGACGATAGACACGCCGACGATGGCATCATAGCCCAGGGTTGCCGCCAGCATCACACCCAAGGGCGTAAAGCCGATGAACTTATTGGTGGACTGAGTAATGCCGATACAGGCAAACACAAGGATAAACAGCGGAATGAAAAACTTCTCCTTGCCCCGGCAAGCCTTGGACAGCCGGCTGCAAAAAGCGTGGAACATACCGGTGGACAGCAGCACCTCCAGGCCGGCGCCCACTATCAGCACGCCGAAGATGATGTCGGCGCTTTTCTTAAAGGAGGCCATGATATAACTGGGGATTTCCCAGAAAGGTACAGGCGTTTTATCCAGATAGTGGAATGAGTCGGCGACGACTACTTCCCTGCCGCTCTCGTTGACCTCCCTTTCATACTCGCCCGCCGGGATTACATATGTCATGATGGAGACGAAGAGCAGAATCATGAAAATGACAACGTAACCGTGAGGCATCTTAAAGGCTTTTCTCTTTTTTGCTGTGGCTTCCATAATTTCCCCTCCTTAAATTTTTTATTTTGCCACGCTGTTTTCCTTATCCAGGTTGCGCTTGAACTCTTCCCGAATCTGAGTCAGAAGCTCCGGCTTCTCGATCAGCTCCAGAGCGGCCCCGGCGATGATCTTGGCACCGTAGATCACGGCATCGTGGGCCTCCTGTGTCTTTCCTGCGTCAACGTACTCCTGGGAGTGGGCCGCTGCCCCCTCTGGCACAAAGGCAATCCGGGCGCAGGTTCCGGGAACCCGGCGCATGACGTTGCCGAAGTCGGTGGAACCGGTCTTCTCTCTGGCAGGACGGATGCAGGGAGCGCCCACCTCCCGGGCCTGCTTCATGACCAAGTCGTTGAGAGAGAGAACGGGAATCTTGTTATCCACCTCCTTCTGCCTGATAATCTCAACCTCGGTCTCGGTCATCATGGCCGCCCCCTGAAGCACCTTCTCAAATCGCTGGCAGACGGTATTCAGATAGGCCCGGTTGTAGGAACGGACATAGGCGCTGGCCTCGGCGCAGGCGGGCACCACATTGGCAGGGGTGCCGCCGCAGTTGACCACGGTGTAGTGCATCTTCACGTCAGAGTCCACGTGCTCCCGGAGGAACTCGATACCCTGGAAAGCGAGGATCAGACCGTCCAGGGCGCTGCGCCCCTTTTCCGGCTTAATGGCCGCATGGGAGCTGACGCCGTGGAAAACAATCTTATACTTGGTGTTGGCCAGGGACTTGACGTCCACCTGGGTGGCCGGGCCGCCGTGCATCATAAAGGCCACGTCCAGTTCGGTGAAGTCGCAGCCGTTGCGGATCATCCTGATCTTGCCGCTGACACTCTCCTCCGCAGGGGTACCGTAGACTGTTACGGTGTAGGGTGTCTGGATGTCCGCGTCCTTCAGCGCCTTGGCCGCCGCCAGGATGCTGGGGCCCTGCATATGGTGTCCGCAGGCGTGGCCGCTGCCGGGAAGGGCATCGTACTCACAGAGAAGGCCGATGTTGGGGCCGCCCTCTCCCTTTTTATAGATGGCGCGGAATGCGGTAGATATGCCGGCTACGCCCCGCTCCACGGCAAAGCCCTCTTTTTCCAACCATCCGGTAAGAAGCTCCACTGCATGAAACTCCTCCATCCCGATCTCCGGATGGTCGAAGATATCATCTGCCATGACAGTCAGTTGGTCTCTCATGCGGTCAATGTTTTGGAACATGGTTTCTTTCAACATAAAAACACCTCCGTTGCCTGATTAGCTTTACCACATTAGCATATCAGATAACAGAGGTATTTGTAAAATATATAAAATCAAAGTTGAAAATAGCCCGCTTTTATATCCCCTCATCTTGGGGCAGCACCCACCCATGAATTTTTCGCCATATTGATGAGGCCTTCCCTCCCTTCATTATTCTGGCAGAAATGTGCGGCTGTGCTCTTTCAAAATATCTATCATGGAGCGCATATATTCAGGCAGATCCAGTCCTTTCTTATAGGCTGCCACCACATCTCTTTTAGGCTCGTCCACATCCAGAATGTATAAATTGATCGGCTTTTTATACCTGATATTTACTGCGTAACCCTCCCGTATAAAGGTGATCCCAAGCCCCTCCGCCGCCATCTGGAGAGAGGTCTCGATGCTGCGGATGGTGCGGACCCGCCTCGGCTTCACATGGTAGCGCCGCAAAATGGTGTCCGCCGCGTTTCGAGAGCTTTGCATCAGCGACGGGAGAATCAGGTCTTCTCCGTTCAGGTATTTCGGGTCCAGCTTTCGGTATCGTTCCCCCGGGATGAACTCCGCCTTTTCGTTAATGGGGTGGCGCACGGGAACGACCAGCAGAAAATGTTCTTCCATCAGGAGCTCGGTGTCCATACCGCTGGGGACATCGTCCTTATTTAGAATGACTATGTCCAGCTCTCTTTTCCGCAGCAGCTCGTTCATGAACACCAGATTTCCCTCCCGGATCACCAGGTCCACCTTCGGCCACTTTTTCTCGTACTCCACCACCACCGGGGGGATCAGCCACGCCCCCCGACGCTGGGAGACGCCCAGACGGAGACGGCCCGCCGCCTGGCAGGCAATGGCATAGATCTCGTTGTTGAATTCCACTTCCATCTCCAGCATTTGAGACGCCTTTTCCACATACCGCTCCCCGGCATAGGTCAGCACAAACTTCTTTCCCTGCCTCTTAAAAAGGGACACGCCAAGACGCTTCTCCAGCTTTGCGATGTAAATGCTGAGTGCCGGCTGGGAAATATAAAGTTTCTCCGCAGCCTTTATGACACTCTGACACTCCGCCAGCGCGCATACATATTTCTGCTCCTTCAGATCCATTGTGTTCCCTCCCCGCCACAGCAAATGCCGGCAAATGTTGATTGTATCTAATATAACATTTTATTTCAATTTTGCAAATGTTTTTAGCGTATCTCCGTGCTTTTCGTCATTTTTATAACCAAAACTTATTCTCTTAGTTTATTTGTCTTATGGCACTGCCCGTCGTCTTATCTTGGGACCTATGGCTTCGACCTTTGCTTTTTTCAGCTTGTATCTCTCTGTTTATCCATTCGTTCAGGATATAGCGGAAAAGAGATGCTTCTGTCATCTCAAAGGGAATTTCCTCCTTTTGGCAGGAATGTTTCCGCACTTAGGAAAGATGATAAATTGACCCGGCCTCCGTATGCCTGCGGAAGCCGGGTAACAAAGCCGTATTAAGCCTTTTCAGGTGATTTTTCTGTCTCTTAGTACGTACCACCCTTCGAAACTGCAACTTTTTGAGGCAAAACGTATGTAATGGATAACATAGATTTTCATAGAGTTGTCAGGGCTTTATTCCGCAGAAAGTAAGAGCACAAATGCGGCGGGAGCCGAGCCATACCACGGGAAAACAACATTCTTCCAACCAATGGACGGCTCCCGCCTTTTTGATGACAGAAATGTGCGGATAAGCCTTGTCCTTAGAGTTCTATCACCTGCATTTTTGAAAAGTGACAACAGCTTCGACATAATTATATTGAAAAGTTGCTCTTTGCGGTGTATAATCCTCTTGAAAAGTCATTGCGAGGAGGGACGACGATGTTGTTTCGGAAAATTTAATATATTATCGAATATCATCTGCAAAGCGATTCAAAGAAGATACTT
>CAKUPI010000051.1 GCA_934675045.1 uncultured Eubacteriales bacterium | reverse complement strand
GCGTCGGGCAGCGGCAGGCGGGACAAGTCGGTTTTCCCGTTTTGCGTCAGGGGAATGTCGGAAACCCGGATAAACCGGGCGGGAATCATGTAAGCGGGCAGATAGGTGGCGGCAAAGGGGATCAGCTCGCCCGGCGGAAGCTCGCGTTCGGCGGTGTAGTACAGCAAAATGCCCTGCCCGCCGGCGGCGCCGGCCGGGGACAGACGGGCGGCCGCGGCGCCGATTTCGGGATGCGAGGCCATGCAGGCGGCAATCTCGCTCAGCTCAATGCGAAGGCCGCGCAGCTTGACCTGGCCGTCGCGGCGGCCGCGCAGCACAATTTCGCCCGTGTGCGTCCAGCAGGCCAAATCGCCGGTGCGGTACAGGCGCTCGTCGGGCTCAAAGGGGCTTTCCAGAAAGCTCGCGGCCGTCAGCTCGGGGAGGTTGTGGTAGCCGCGCCCGACGCACAGCCCGCCGATGAACAGCTCGCCGCAGGCGCCGATCGGCAGCGGGTTGAGGTGCTCGTCCAGCACATAAAGGCGGCAGCCCGGCATGGGGCGGCCGGCGGTGATGGCGCGGGCGTCGTTGAGCAGCGACAGGCTGACGCCGACGGTGGTCTCCGAAGGACCGTACTGGTTGTAAATCCGCGCGTCGGTGCAGCGGCGCAGCTGGTGCAGCAGATCGCTCGGGAAGGGCTCGCCGCCGCACACCACCGCCTCGATGCGGCGCATGGAGCGGGCAAACTCGGGGTCGCGCAGAAGGGTGCGGAGCGTCGAGGGCGTACAGGCGAGAAAACCGGCGGCATAGCCGTCCGTCAGCCGGGCCAGACGCCGCGGGTCCTCCCCCTCGGCGCCGACGGGGAAGAGCAGGGTGCGGCCGCACAAAAGGGCGGTGACGCTTTCCAGCATAAAGGCGTCGAAGCCGACATTGCACAGGGATAAAACGGCGCCGTGGCCGAAGACCTTCTGCATACTCAGCGCAAAGTTAAGAAGGCTGCGCTGCTCGATCTCCACTCCCTTGGGCTTGCCCGAGCTGCCCGAGGTGTAGACGATGTAGGCCAAATCGTCACCCGTCGCGGGGCAGGGCAGGGGGGGAAGGGCGTCCTGCGGCAGAGCCGCCGGGTCGACAAGGGGCAGCTCGCCGAGCGTGAGGCGGGCCGCCGTTTCGGGCGTGGAGATCAAAGCGCGCGCGCCGCAGTCGGACACGATGTCCTGTGCGCGCCGCGGCGGCAGGTCGGGGGAAAGCAGCACCCACGTATGGCCCGCCTGCGCCGTGCCCACCAAAGCGGCCGGCAGGCCCAGCCCCTTTTCAAGGGCGATGGCGACGACGCCCCTCTCACCGGGAGCGATGCGGCTTAAAGCGTGCGCGACGCGGTTGGCTTCCTCCATCAGCCCCTGATAGGTCTGCTTGCGGCCGCCGGCGATGACGGCGACGCGGGTGGGATGCTCAAGGGCCTGCGCGCGGCAGCGGTCGTACAGATTGCCCTCGACGGCAAAGGACCGATCGGTGCGGTTGAAGGTGTAAATCACCTTTTCGCGCTCCTGCAAATCCAGCATGGGAATCCGCCGGATGGGGTGGTCCGGGTGCTCGAGCGCGTAGGTCAGAATGTTGATGAGATAGCTGTGCAGACGCTCGATTTCCGCCTCGGAAAAGAGCTGCGTCAGGTAATCGTAGCTGATGCTGCACCGCTTTTCGCTTTCGATGTTGTTGAGGTGAAGGCACAGGTGCTCGGCCTGATAGCCGCTGTAATTCCACTGGCCGGAAAAGTGGACCGAGGTCTCACGCCCCGTGTAAATGCGGCTGTTTTGAAAGGACAGCACAATGTTGAAGAGCGGGCCGAGCTGCGGATGGGCGCGCCGGGCCAGCTCGGAAATCTCGGTAAAGGGAAAGCGCTGGTGGCGCAGAAGGTCATACCACTGCTCGGTGAAGTGCTCGTTGAACTGCTCAAAGGTCCAGTCCTCGTCCAGCGAGCCGACGAGGGGCAGCGTGCTGACAAACATGCCGCCGCTTTCGCGGTCCAGCACGCTGCTGCGGTTGTAAATGGGCACGCCCAGACAAAAGCGCCGGTTTTGCCCGGTGCGGTGCAGGTAAATGGCGACGGCCATGTAAAAAACCGAAAAGGGGGCGACGCGGTTTTTGGTGCAGAAGCTGTAAACGGCGTGGTTCAGCACCTCGGAAAGGGCGAAGGTCCTGCGGCAGCCGACCGGGCTGACCGCCGCCCCGCCAAACTCCCGTGCGACGGCGGGCGCAAACTCCGGCTCGACCATTTCGCGCCAGAAATCGCGATCGCGCGAAAAGGCGCGGGAGCTTTGGTACTCCCGCTCGGCCTCGACGTGCAGGCGGTAGTCCGGCGCGGGAGCAAGCTCGGGCTCGCGGCCCTCGGTCAGAGCCAGATAGGTCTGGGCAATGCGATTGGTCAGAAGCACCTGCGACCAGCCGTCGGAGATCAGGTGGTGGGTTTTGAGAAAAACGCCGCCCTCGTGCTCGCCCAGCCGGATGATGGCGAAGTAGTAAAGCGGCGCATTTACAAGCGGCATGGCCTCGCGCGTGACAGAGGTCTCCCAGTGCGCAAACCCGTCCGGGCCGCTCAGGGAAAAGTCAAACACGGGGAACTGCTCGGGGGCGTAGGCCGCCTCGTACTGCACGGGCGTGCCGCCGCTCAGCGAAAGGCGGGTGCGCAGCGTGCCGTCCAGCGACACAATGCGGTTGAGGGTGCGCTGCAAAAGATCGACATCAAAGCGCCCCTGTATGCGGATGGTCTCGCAGATGTTGTTGATGGGTGTGCCGGGAAAGGACTGCTCAAGCCGCCAGATGTTTGTCTGGCTGGAAGAAAGAGGATATGAAACTGTGTTGTGCGCTGTCTGCACGCTCCCGCCCCCCTGTTGCCGTTTTGCACCGTGTATTCGACAAATTTCCAGATAGATATAATTATATAGTGTTTGGCCGACAATATCAACCGTCAGCAAAAGACTTTTTGCCGGTTTTTTGCGAAATCCCCGGGTGCGGCGGGCAAGGAAAAATCAGGAAAACAGCCCCTTGCCGGGCAGAGCCGCTTAGCCTATACCGAGCAGGCGGGCGGAGGAGGAGAGGAAAAAGCACAGCAGAAAGCCGAGGGCGGTCGGCAGGGCCAGCGAAACGGCCGTCCACTTCAGGCTGCCCGTCTCCCGGCCGATGGTCAGGCAGGTGGTCGAGCAGGGCCAGTGGAAGAGGGAAAACACGATGGTGCACAGGGCGGTGACCGGCGTCCAGCCGTTTTGGACAAGCAGGGCGTGCAGGTCGGCGGCGCCCAGCTCGATGAGGCTGCCGGTGGAGAGATAGGCCATGATGACGATGGGCATGACGATTTCGTTGGCGGGAAAGCCGAGGATAAAGCCGAGGAGAATGACGCCGTCCAGCCCGAACAGGCGGGCGAAGGGGTCGAGGGCGCCGGAGATGCGGGCCAGCAGGCTGACGCCGCCGACGGTCAGATTGGCGCACAGCCAGATGACGAGGCCGGCGGGCGCGGCGACGGCGGCGGCGCGTCCCAGCACAAACAGGGTGCGGTCAAAGACCGATCGGACGAGGACCTTTCCGATTTGCGGGCGGCGGTAGGGGGGAAGCTCCAGCGTAAAGCCGGAGGGCACGCCGCGCAGCAGGGTTTTAGAGAGCAGCCAGGAGCAGAAAAAGGTCATGGCCACCCCGAGCACAATGACACCGGTGAGCAGAAGGGCGGACAATAGGGGCGTGCCCTTTCCCGCCGGCGCGCCGATGAAAAACAGGGTCAGAATACTGAGAATGGTGGGGAAGCGGCCGTTGCAGGGGACCAGCGCGTTGGTGATGACGGCGATCAGCCGCTCGCGGGGGGAGTCGATGATGCGGCAGCCGACCACGCCCGCCGCGTTGCAGCCGAAGCCCATGCACATGGTCAGCGCCTGCTTGCCGCAGGCGCAGGCCCTTTTGAAGCAGTGATCCAGATTAAAGGCGACGCGGGGGAGATACCCGAAGTCCTCGAGCAGGGTGAAAAGCGGAAAGAAGATGGCCATGGGGGGCAGCATGACCGAGACCACCCACGCCAGAACGCGGTAGACGCCGAGTACCAGCGCGCCGTGCAGCCAGCCGGGCGCGCCGCAGCGCAGGAAAAGGGCGCTCAGCCGGTCCTGAAGCCGGAAGAGCCTGTCGGACAGCCACTGCGAGGGGAGGTTGGCGCCGGCGATGGTCAGCCAGAAAACGCCGAGGAGCAGCAGGAGCATGACCGGTATGCCGGTGCGGCGGCTGATGAAAAGGCGGTCCAGACGGCGATCGCGGGCGTGGCTGTCACGGGTTTGGGGAAAAACCGATTCGGCGGCCACCCCCTCGGCCCACAAAACGGGGCAGGCGGCTATCTGGTCGAGCAGACGCTGCCCCGCAAGGCCCTCGGCGGCCAGCAGCGCGCGGGCCTGCTCCGCGGCGCTTTGCAGCGCCGGGTCGTCGGAAAAGGGGCGGCGGAAAAAGGCGGAGGCCTGCGCCGCGGCCGTTTGATCCCCGCACAGCAGCCGCACGGCCAGCCAGCGGGAGGCGGGAATGCCGCCCGCGAGGGCTTCAAGGGGGGCCTGCACAAGCGAAAGGGCCTTTTCAATCGCCGGGGTGTACCGCGGCGGCACGGCGCGCAGCGGCACCCGGCCCCGCGCCACCTGCGCCATGCGCTCAAGAAGCTCGCCCAGCCCCTCGCGCGAGCGGGCGCTGGCGCCGACGACCGGCACGCCAAGCGCCCTTTCCAGCGCGCCGAGGTCGATGCGGATGCGCTTTTTGCGCGCCTCGTCCAGCAGGTTTACGCACACGACGACCCTGTCGGTCACTTCGAGAACCTGCAAAACCAGATTGAGGCTGCGCTCTAAACAGGTGGCGTCGCAGACGACGACGGTCACGTCGGCGCCGCCGAAGCAGATAAAGTCGCGCGCCGCTTCCTCTTCGGCGGAATGTGCCAGCAGGGAATAGGCGCCGGGCAGGTCGACCAGCAAAAAGCCGTCCCGGCCGTGACGGCACCGGCCCTGCGCGGTGGCGACGGTTTTTCCGGGCCAGTTTCCGGTGTGCTGGTTCATGCCGGTCAGGGCGTTGAAAACCGTGCTCTTTCCGACGTTTGGGTTGCCGGCCAGCGCCGCGACGAGCTCGTCGTCCGACTGCCGGCGCAGCGTAAGGTCCGAGGGGGGACAGCTCTGCCGCTTCATGGCGCGCCCCCTTACAGCTGCACGATGACGGCGGCGGCCTGCTCGGCGCGCAGGGCGATGACGGCGCCGCGGATGCCGTAGGCGACAGGGTCGCCGGCCGGGCTTTTTTGCACGCACTCCACCGCCGTGCCCTCGATGAGGCCGATATCCTGAAGCCTGCGGCGCATGCCGCCCGTTTCCAGCAGGGTCAAAACCCGCGCCCGCTGCCCCTCCTGCAAATCGCTTAAAGCCGCGGATGTACGCATAAGCATCGCTCCTTGTCAGTGAAATTGAGAGTCCGGGAGGAACCTCTGATCCCAGTATAGGAGCCGGACGGCCGCAGGGTGCAAAAAAAGACGCCCGCAGGGGCGTCTTTTGGGGGTTACAGGGCGTCGATGAGAATGTCGCAGGCGTCGCAGACGCCGCGCGGCAGCGATCCCTTGGCCTCGGGATGGGGGCGCAGGGTGCGCACCTTGCGCAGAAAGTCGGCGGGGGCGTAGACGGCCAGCCGCTCCAGCTCGGCCCGCTCGGCGCGGCTTTCGAGCATGGCGGTCAGCAAATCGCCGTAATGGGCGTTTTTGGGCAGATTCAGCTCGCCGATGAGCGCGGGCAGAAGCCGCTCGAACAAAAGGCGGCGGGGCGGCAGGCGCTGCGCGATTTTCAGCGCGCGCGCCGCGCGAAGGGCGGAGTCGTCGTCAACCAGCGCAAAGCGCTGAAAGGCGGGAGCGGGGGCAAAGCCGCACGTCAGGTAGTACCGGCGGCCGCCGTAGTGACGCAGCTGCCGCAGCGCGTCATAGTAGCCGAGGCGGATGTTGCGGCGGGAAACAGCGGTGTCAAACTCCATGATGGGCCCAAGGCTTTCGCTCGGGGTGACGGTGATGATCGTTTTTGTCTTGTCGCGGGGGGCGCGGTGAATGCCCAGCCCGAGCGTGCGCACGGCGATGATGGTGTCGCAGCCGCGGTCGATCAGCATGTTGATGGGGCAGTTGTCGTAAGCGCCGCCGTCGATGTAGCGCTTGTTGCCGATGGAGACCTGCTCCATTCCGGGAAAAGAAGCGCTGGCCATGATGTAGTCGTGTATGCGCTCGGGCTCCATCTGATCCTTAAAAAGCTCCAGCGGCTTGAAGTCGGGCACCGAAACGGTGACAAGGCCGAAGTCCACCGGGCTTTTGAGGAGCTTGCCGACGTCCACATACTTTTCGATGATGGCGCGGATGCGGCTGGTGTCGACGCCGCCGCCGCTCAGCGTGTCGCGGGCCTTTTCGCGAAAATAGGCGAGCGCCTCGACCGACAGCTTTCCGCGGCTGACCATGGCGAGAAAATGCGCCTCCTCCTCGGTGAACAGATCGGCGCTGGTCATTTTCAGCCACAGGGCGCGCGCTGCGGCATAGTCGCCCTGCGCAAGAAGGGCGCCGTTGATGGCGCCGATGGAGGTACCGGCAATGGCGTCAAACGCAAGGCCCTCTTCCATACAGGCCTGCATGGCGCCGATGTGATAGGCGCCGCGGGCGCCGCCGCCCTCCAGTGCCAGTCCGAGCATACAAAAAACCTCCTTTTACATGCCGTCCTTCCGGAACAGATAGGTGGTAAAACAATCGCGAAAGCCCAGCTTGCGGTACAGCGCGCGGGCGATGGTGTTTTGCTCGATGACGCAGAGGCGCACCCCGTCCGCCCCCTGCCGCAGGATGTGGTTGGCGCAGTGCATGACGAGCGCCGTCCCCAGCCCCTGCCCGCGGTGGCCTTCGTCGACGCAGAGGTAGTCGACCGCGCCGTCGAAGGCGGCGGCAAAGGCGATGATGCGGCCGCTCTGCCGCAGCGTGAACAGGTCGGCGGCGTGCCGGGCAAAGAGACAGCGCGTCTCCTGCGACGGCGCCATATAGTGCGGCGACAGGCCGACGGTGCGGCGAAGCTCGTAAAAGCTGCGCGAGATAAGCTCCTGCACAGCGTCGTAGTCGTCGTCGCAGTAAGGGGAAAAGGGCAGGGCGGGCACGCGGTAGAGACCGCCGGAATAGGTCATTTGCAGAAGGTTGAAGGCGGGGACAAAGCCGTTTTCGCGCAGCAGGACCGAAAGGCGGCTTTGGGGGTCATCGAGCGCCGCGGGAAGCCAGTCGTGGAGTGCATCGGTGGTCAGCGGGGCAAAATCGGGGTGCGCGCGCAAAAGCGCGCCCAGCGCAAGGCCGCTCGGGCGGCCCAGTCCCCGAAGCATCAGTAAATCCGCAGCGCTTCGGGCTGCGGCGTGTAGTACAGGCGGGAAAAGGCCAGCATGAGAGCGAAATAAAAGCCGGACGACACGCTGAAGAGAACGTGGCCCGCGATGGTCAGGTAACCGGCGCACAGGGCCAGCGACACGGCGATGCACAGGCCCATCAGGTCAAAGCGGCGGAACAGGCTGACGAGAAACTGGACGCCCAGCTTGAGATAAAGCCACAAAAGCGCGGCGGCGCCGGCAAGGCCGTAGTACAAAACGACCTCGAACACGTCCATTTCAATGACAAACTGCTGCGTGCCGCGCCCGACGCCGAAGAGCAGGCAGTAGAGCCCGCCGCCGCGGTACAGGTCAAAGGCGCGCCTGAGCTTGTTCTGGCGGCCGGAAAGCAGGGCGGTGGCCGCGCCCTCGCGCTCGTTGATGTCGCTCATGGCGGTGAAGGATTCGGAGATCTCGCTCAGCACGTTGGCCGAGGCAAAGAGCATCAGAAAGCCGAGCGTCAGCGCGAAAATGAGCAAAATGACCCCGAGGCGCACAATCAGGGTTTTGTCCTTTTGCGAAAAAAGGCGGACAAGGGCAAAGACAAGGGGGGCTGCGACGGCCGCGCCGACGCCGATAAAGGCCGTTTTGGTGCCGATCAGGCACATGGCGACCAGCGTAAAGGCGGGAGCGGTGGCGTAAGCGGCCCGTCTTTTGGGCGACGCCTTTCGGGGCAGCTGAAGGAAAAAGGCAATGCAGACGGGCAGAAGGGACATCATAATGGCCGTGATGTCGTTGCCCGAGTAGAAAAAGCCGCGGAAGCCGCGGTAGCCGAAGCGGTCGGCGTAGGTGCTGTAACCTACCTGAAAGAGATAGGGGATCAGAATGGCCAGCGACAGCAGGTTGAGGGAAAAGGCAAAGGTGTCGGCCAGCTTTTGCATCAGCCGCTCGCGGGTCAGGCCGCAGCGCTGAAAGAGGCGCGCGTAGACGACGAGCACGGCGACGTTGTAGGAAAAGCGGACGATATAGGTCAGGTCGCTCATCAGGTTGAAGCGGTAGAAAAAGAGAAACTCGCCGGCGACGGAAAGCCCCCACGCGGCGCCGATGCCCAGCATGGTGAGAACGGCCTTTTTGTCGGCGGCCAGGAGGGCGTAAAGGGCAAAAAGCAGCAAAAAGAACATGCGGATGAGCAGGCTCGGGGTGAGCGGCATGTCAAACTGGCTGACCGAGCTGCCCGACAGCGCCTCGATCAGCATGATGTAGGCGCCGGACAAGACGTCGAGCAGGGGATTTATGAAAAGAAAAGCAAAAAAGAGCTTTTCCAGGCGTTGGGCTGCTTTCTGCACGGGCAAACACGCTCCTATCGGGAAAATTACCAACCGGTATTCGGGAAACGAAATTATTGTACCATAACCGCGGGGCGGCGTAAAGTGCGGTTTGCCGCCGATGGACAAGGGACGGCGCCTGCAGGACAAAAAAGCCCGCCTCGCAGCGAGGGGGCCTTTTGGGGTTTGCCGCCTATTCCCGAAAAAAGGCGTTGGCCTCGAAGACGGCGTCGCCGCCGCGACGGCCGGAAACGGCAAAGCCGCCGCCGTCCAGCCGGCCGAGCGACAGCTCCATCTGCTCGCCCAGCCGAAGCTCGCGGTGGTAGGCCAGTGTCAGGGCGGCCAGCGGCCGCGTCTGCATCAGCTGCCGGGGCAGCACATCGCAGACGATGTCGGCGTATTCGGTGTTGTTGAGGTGGGCGTTGGTGTCGCAGCGGCAGAAGGTGGCCGCGGCCGGACCGGCGGGCTGCGGGTCGGCGGCGCGGCGGACGGTAAAATCGTGAGTGGGCACCGACTCGGGCATGGGGGGAAAGCCGAGCGCCGCGGGGGGCTGCCGCAGAATGCGGCGGGCGGCGCCGCTGACCAGCACCCAGCGCGCGTCGACCGAAGCGACGCTGCGCCCCGAAGGGTCAAAAAACTCGGTGAAGCGGCAGAAAATGGCGCGGCGCGGGGCGGCGGGCCGGGTGACAAGGTGCAGCCTGTCGCCGATGAAGGCGTCGCCGGTGATGCGCAGCGACAGCTTGGCCAGCAGAAACGCCGTGTCCGTTTCGGCATAGCGCGCCGCCGTGACGCCCCAGCTGTCGCAGTGGTCGGTGCTGATTTGCTGGACGTGGCGCAGCAGGCTGCCCGGCTTGACGCGGCGGTTCAGGTCACATTCGTAGCCGGGCAGGACGATGTCCGTTTCCCGTACGGTTTTCCGCATGTCCATCAGCGGCCCTCCGGCGTGCGCAGCGGCACATAGCCGGCCGACTGCATCAGCCTCTGCCCCTCGTCGGACAGAATCCACGCAAGCAGCCGGCGGACGGGGCCGTCCTCGGCCTCGCTTTGGCGAAAGACGGCGTAGTAGGCGTCGCACAGGGGGTAATCGCCCGAGGCGATGCTCTCGGCGGTCGGCTCGACGCCGTCGACGGCCATCAGCCGGGAGCCTTCGCGGGTGTACATGCCGCTTGCGTAATAAAACACCGAGTACCCGAGCGCCGCCGGCCCCGTTTTGTAGTCGGAAACGACGTCGATAAGGCCGCCCATTCCCTCGATGATCAGCTCGTGCGGCGCCTCCATGATTTCCTCCTTGGGAACCAGCAGCTTGTACATCAGGGTCTGGCTGCCCGAATTGTCC
>CAKUPI010000050.1 GCA_934675045.1 uncultured Eubacteriales bacterium | reverse complement strand
GAGCAGGGCGTTGTAGCGCTCCTCGTGCTCCTTTTCGATTTTGCCGACGCCTTCAAAAAGATCGGCGATTTTGTCAAAGCCCTCTTCCCGCGCCGTTTTGGCAAACTCCGCGTACATTTCGGTCCATTCATACCTTTCCCCGGCGGCGGCGTCCCTTAAGTTGTCCGCCGTGCCGGGCATGCCGTCATGCAGAAGCTTGAACCAGATTTTGGCGTGTTCTTTTTCGTTGTCGGCCGTCTCCTGAAAGATGCGGGCGATCTGCTCGTAGCCTTCCTTCTTGGCCTTGGAGGCATAATAGGTGTATTTATTGCGCGCCTGCGACTCGCCGGCAAAGGCTGCCAGCAGATTGGCTTCGGTTTTGCTGCCCTTGAGATTCATCTTTTTTTCTCCTTTCGTTTTCCGGTTTACCGTTTGCGCACGGGCTGCGGCCCGCCCTTCCCGCCGGGTGGCGCAGGCCCTGTTTTCCGCTCACTGCGGGCGGAACTTGCTTTTGGGAACGCCGCAGATGGGGCAGACATAGTCGTCCGGCTCCTTGTCGAGGCTTCCCTCGTGCAGATATCCGCAGACCGTGCAGACATAGCGCTCTTCTCCGCCCGCCGGCTTTTGCGCCTCGCTCTGGTAGGTCGGCGCCTTGGCGGGCGCTTTACCCTTGAGCACCCTGTGGTAATACCCGTAGGTCATGGCGGGCAGATTTTCGTTGCAGACGGCCTGCTCCAGCTGCGCGAAAAAGACGGTGTGGGTGCCCGCGTCGTACCGCCCCACGACCTTGCAGACAAGGCTGGCGCAGGTTTTCTGGCGAATGACCGGCATATCCGCAAGCAGCTCGTAGGGGCAGACAGAAAACTTATCGTATTCGCTGCTGCTGCGGAAGCCGAACACCGAGATGACAGGCGGCGGCGTCTGCTCGCTCAGAACGGAAAGGCCGAAGCGGCCGGTTTTCTCGATGACGGAATGGGTGTAGTTGCCGCGGTTGAGGCTGACGGCCAAAACGGGCGGATCGGCCGTAATCTGCACGCAGGTGTTGACCACGCAGCCGACCGGCCGATCCCCGTCGACGGCGCCCACAATGTACATGCCGTAGCTCAGCTGACGAAGTGCTGTTAAATCCATAATATCCCCTTCCTAAGCGGTCGTTTTTTTGTTATCTCACTGTTGCCGCAGCCCGCAGGCTGCTTATAGCTTTTCCGAAAACCGCAAAAATACCCCTGCCCGCGCGCAAAAAGGGCCGCCCTTCCCCCCAGCGCCGAAAGCGCGGCCCGGGGAGCGCTTTTTTTATTGTTTCTTTTCCAGCCAGACGTAAACCGGCAGCCCGAGCAGCGCGATGCCGATGCCGACGAGCGAGCGGACCGGGCTTGACACCATGGTGCTCACCAGAATAAACAGTCCGCCCGCGATGCCGACGACGGGCGTCACCGGGTACAGGGCCACGCGGTAGGCGTCCTTTTGCGCCAGTCCCCGCCTGCGCAGGATAAATAGCCCCGCGACTCCCATGGTAAAGAAAATCCACAGCACAAAAATCAGCAGATTGGTCAGCATGTTGAAGCTGCCGGAGAAAATATACACGACGGCCAGCAGCGACTGCATGATAAGGGCGTTGGCCGGCGTTCCGAAGCGGGGCGAGATTTTGCCGATGACGCGGCTGAGGGGCAGCTGCCCTTTTTCGGCCATCGACTGCGGCACGCGGGCCGCCGTCATCAGGTAGCCGTTGAGCGAGCCGAACACCGATACCATAATCCCCGCCGTCACAAAGGCGGCGCCCCACGTTCCGAACAGGGCAATGGCGGCGTCGGCGCCCGGCGTTTCCGAGGCGGCCAGCGCCTGCGCGGGCAGCGCGTTAAAGACCACGATGTTAAAAAGCGCATAGACAACGACGACAAAGGCGATGCCGATGAAAATCACGCGCGGCAGGTTCTTTTTGGGCTCTTTCATCTCACCCGCCATATTGGTGACGCCTATCCAGCCGTCATACGCCCACAGCGTCCCCAGAATCGCAGTTCCGAAGGACCCGGCGCCGAGCATTTCGGCCGACAGCCCCGACGCCCCCGGCATCTGGCCCCTGAAAAGGCCCATGCCCAAAATGGCGGCGATGGGCACCAGCTTTCCCACGGTGGCCAGCACCTGAACAACGCCGCCGCAGCGGGTCGACAGGCAGTTGAGCACGAGCAGGAAAAAGACCACGCCCAGCGCCAGAAGGCGCTGTCCCCCGGCGCCGAGCGGCACGAAGTAGGCCGCGTAGACAGCACAGGCGATGGCCTGCGCCGCAACCGAGGCCGGGTAAGAGATGACCGACTGCACCCAGCCCAGCAGAAAGCCCCATTTTTTGCCGTACAGCTCCTCCAGATAGGTGTACAGCCCGCCCGCGCGCGGAATG
Organism: uncultured Eubacteriales bacterium; assembly: GCA_934675045.1. GTDB lineage: Bacteria > Bacillota > Clostridia > Oscillospirales > Butyricicoccaceae > Ventrousia. The sequence continues at coordinate 7,776 of CAKUPI010000050.1, read as the reverse complement.
TTCGAGGCGATTTCCGCCACGGACAGCGCCGCACACAGGGTGATGATGCCGCCTATCAGCCAGGCCGCCAGGGCCATCACCGGGCTGCCGGCGTCGCGCAGCACAATGCTGGGCTTGAGAAAAACGCCCGAGCCGATGATCATGCCGACAACCAGCGCCAGTCCCTGCGGCACGCCGACGGTTTTTTTCATTTGATCCTGCATAAAAGTGTCTTTTCCTCCGACCGGTATACAATTTTTTTGTTATCACTATATCACACTTTCCGCCTGTGCGCCACTCCTCTTTTTAACAATTTAATGAATCCGCATTTCTTAAGATTTATTAAAGCTTAAGCTGCCGTCGTTGTCTTTTCCTCCCAATTCGTGTATGATACATGCTGTGTGGGATGCGCGCCTGCCGGACAAAAAATTTTTTTCGGCGCAGCTTTCGGCGGAACTATTTGTTTCCAATATCCGTCTAACATACAGAGCTATCGATTCCACGACAAAACGCAGGAGGAAAAGAGTATGACTGAAAACACTGCCCCCAAGGCGGCGGAAGTCCAGGCCCCGGCACAGCCCGCGCCTGCCGCGCCCGTCCGCAACAAATACGCCAGCAGCCGGAAAAAGCGCCACATGCCCAAATGGCTGAAGGCCGTCATAGCCCTTGTAATCATCGGCGCGCTGTGCGGCACCGTCTATTACTTTGTTCAGAAGTTCTCGAACCGGGCCGGCGACACCACCATCGAAGAGGGCGTGGTTTCGCGCGGCACCCTCTCGGCGCAGGTCACCGGCTGGGGCAACGTCGTCGCCAAACAGACGGCCGAATACGGCGCCAAGTCCCGCGGCATCGTCACCGAGGTCGCCGTTCAGGCCGGTGACATCGTCAAGGCGGGCGATCTGCTGTTTGTCATCGACCCGACCGAATATAAGGAACAGCTGGCCACGGCCGAGCAGGCGCTGCGCGTCGCCGCCGACGCCGTGACCAAGGCGACCCGCGCCCTTGCCAACACCAGCCTCTCCGCCCCCTTTGCCGGCAAGCTCATCGAAACCGAGACGCTGCGCGCCGGGCAGGATGTCGCCCCCGGCCAGAAGGTGGGCACGCTGGTAGACGACAGCGTCATGAAGCTTGTGCTGTACTTCAGCTACGCCTATGAAAACGACATTTACGCCGGGCAGAGCGTCACCGTTTCGGTGCCCGACAGCATGACGCAGATCGCCGGCACCGTCGCCTCGGTGGACAAGATCAAAAAGCCCATCGACGGCGCTGTCTGCTTCCGCGTCAACGTCAACGTGCCCAACGGCGGCACGCTGGCTGCCGATCAGGCGGCGGCCGGCTACATCACTGCCAACGGCGTCGACATGATGCCGGCCTCCGGCGGCAAGCTGGAATACCGCCAGAAGCAGGAGCTGAACCTGCCGGTCGGCGGCACCCTGCAATACGTCGATTTGATGGAATACGGCGAGTACAAGGCCGGCCAGACCATCTGCACGGTCGACGCCGGCAGCCTGCAGGCCGATCTCGAGGCCGCGCAGAAGACCTACAACGAGGCCTCCAAAACGGTCAGCGAGCTGCAGGCCGACCTGGTCAACACGGAAATCCGCTCGGAAATCAACGGCGTCGTTTCCAACCTTGTCATCTCTGTGGGCGACAAGCTTCAGGCCTCGGGCACGCCGGTCGTCACCGTTTCCGACACCTCCTCTCTGCTGGTGGACGCCCGCATCGACGAAATCGACATTTCCAACGTCCAGCTCGGCATGCCGGTCATGATCAGCTACAACGACGGCAATTCCACCAGCATGGGCGAGGTTTCCTACATCAGCTTTGAAGCCAAAAGCGAGCAGGGCGGCGGCTGGAATCAGGGCGCTGTCGCCTACTTCCCGGCGCGCTTCTCCATCGGCAGCGACGCCGAAAGCTCGCTGCTGCCCGGCATGGGCGTGAACTACACCATCACCTCGACCATCAAGGACGACTGCCTGATGGTCCCCTCCAAGGCGGTCATCTTCACCGAGGCGGGCACCGTCGTCTATGTCAAAAAGGGCGCCGGCTTTGACGATTACCCCGTCGCCACGCTGTCGTCCGGCTCGCAGCCGGAAGGCGACCCCGGCGCCGATGGGGGGCCCGGCGGCACGATAGAGGGCTCGCCCGACGCCGCCATGGAAAGCGCCGCGGCCGAAAGCCAGGTTCCCGACGGCTTTTATCCCGTCGCCGTTGAAATCGGCCTTTCCGACGCCAACAACACCGAAATTGTCTCCGGACTCGAAGAGGGCACGCCCATTTACGTCACGACCTATACGAATAACGACGGCTACTATTACGGCGGCTGGTAAGGCGGTGTCTCCATGCTTATCGACGTAAGACGAATCAGCAAAATCTATAACGAGGGCCTTGCCAGCGAGGTCCGCGCCCTCGACGATGTCTCTCTGCAAATCGACTACGGAGAGTTCACCACCATCTGGGGGCAGTCGGGCTCGGGCAAATCGACCCTGATGAACATTCTCGGCTGTCTGGACCTTCCGACCTACGGCGAGTATCTGCTCGACGGCGAGCCTGTCAACCAGATGCCGCTGAAGCAGCTTTCGACCATCCGCAACCACCTCATCGGCTTTATCTTTCAGGGCTTCAACCTCATTCCGTCGCTGACGGCGATGGAAAACGTCGAGCTTCCCCTCATCTACCGCGGCATGCCCTACGGCCAGCGCATGGAGCTGTGCCGCCGGTCGCTGGAGGACGTCGGGCTGGGCGAGCGGGTCAAGCACCGCCCTGCTGAGCTGTCGGGCGGCCAGCAGCAGCGCGTCGCCATTGCGCGCGCCATCGCCGCCTCGCCGCCCATCATCATGGCCGACGAGCCGACCGGCAACCTCGACTCCCGCTCAGGCGCCGAAATCATGCAGCGCCTCGCCGCCCTCAACGAGCAGGGCTCGACCATCATCCTCATCACGCACGACCTGCGCCTGGCGCGCGCCGCCAAGCGCATCATCACCATTCACGACGGCCGGGTCATCGGCGACGAAGCCGTCCCCGACGCGCAAAGGCGCGAGGCTTTGACCTTTGTGGAGCCCGCGCAGGCCGGCAAACAGGGAGGTGGCGCTCAATGATGCGAATCCTGCAAACCTTCTCCATGGCCATGAAGTCCATCTTCAACAACAAGATGCGATCGCTTCTGACCATGCTGGGCATTATCATCGGCGTCTGCTCGGTCATCACGCTGGTCTCCGTCATGCGCGGATCGCAGGCCAAAATCATGGAGAGCTACGCCAAGATGGGCACCAACCGCATCAACGTCAACTACAACACCTGGGACGGCAGCGACTTTGCGGGCGACCTGTACGACTTCTGCAAGAGCCTGAGCGTCGAGGTTCAGGGCGTCACCCCGAACTCGGGGCAGTGGCTTTCGCTGCGCTATAAGACCAAGAGCATGCAAACCCGCGTCAACTTCGGCTCCGACCAGTTTGATCAGTGCCTCAATTACACCATTGCGGCCGGACGCAGCCTGTGCTACGCCGACATTCACAACCGCGTCAAGGTCTGTGTTCTGGGCAGCCGCGTGGCCGAGCAGTTCTTCAACCTGGAAAACCCCATCGGCAAGACCATTAAAATCAAGGGCGACCAGTACACCGTCGTCGGCGTCTACCTTTCCAAGTTCAACAATCAGGAGCAATCCAATGACGACATGGTGCTCGTGCCCTACACGTGCCTGCGCTCTGTCATGGGCACCAGCCAAATCTCCCAGTTTACCGTCAAGGCGTCCAACGCCGAAAACGTCAACATCGCCATCAACAAAATCGGCAACTGGCTGAGCGAGCGCGTCAAGCAGGGGTACTTTGATATTTACTCCAACACCAACTACATCGAGCAGCAGAACGAGGACAACAAGATGATGACCCTGCTGGTCGGCGGCATTGCCGGTATTTCGCTGCTGGTCGGCGGCATCGGCATTATGAACATCATGCTGGTTTCGGTTGCCGAGCGCACGCGCGAAATCGGCATCCGCATGGCCATCGGCGCCAAGCGCCGCGACATCATCTCGCAGTTTCTCATCGAGGCGGCCACCATCAGCGCCTGCGGCGGCGTCATCGGCATCGGCCTTGGGGCCATGGGCTCGGCGCTTTTGTCCTCGGCCATTCTGAAAGAGGTCTATTACCCCGACCCGACCATCACCATCGGCGCTTTTCTCTTTTCGGTCATTCTGGGTGTGTTCTTCGGCTTTTACCCGGCCAACAAGGCTTCCAAAATGCAGCCTGTGGAAGCACTGCGCAATCAATAGGAGGGGATTCACAATGATGAAAAAACGCATCGTATGCGCTCTGCTCGTTCTTGTCATGCTGGCCGGCGCCCTGCCTTCGGCGGCAGCCTTCACCGACATCAGCTCGGACGCCGAGCGGTTCGCGGCCGAAAGCCTGGCCTCGCTCGGCATCATCAACGGCGTCGGCGGCGGCAGCTTCCGCCCCGGCGGCACGCTGACCCGCGCCGAGTTCTGCAAAATGGCGGTTCTGGCCGCCGGCTTTGACGAGGTCTCCATCTATTCCAGCTACACCATCTTCCCCGATGTTCTGGCCTCGCAGTGGTACGCCCCCTACGTCAACGCCGCCGTGCGCAAGTACCAGATCATCCGCGGCGATCACCTCGGCCGCTTCAACCCCGACAAGCCGGTCACCTACGGCGAGGCGGTCACCATTCTGCTGCGCATGCTGGGCTATACCGTTGACGACATCGGCTATTTCTGGCCCCGCGACGACGCCCTCAAGGCGGAGCAGCTCGGTCTCAACCGCGAGATGAAAAGCCTGAGCACCGCCGACAGCCTGCCGCGCGGACAGGCGGCCATTCTCATTCGCAACCTTCTGCTCTCAGACCAGAAGGAGGGCGGCCTGTTTGCCGCCAAGGCCTTCAAAACCGGCGAGCAGTGCCTGCTGGCCTCGACCTGGGAAAGCGACAGCTCGCTCGCTTACGGCGAAGTCCGCCTCTTTACCGGCGACGAGGAAACCATCGCCGCCGCTGCCTCTCCCCTGCCCGAATCCCTTCTGGGCCTGCGCGGCATTCCCGTTCACACCAAGACGGGCAGCAAGCTGCTCGGCTTTATCGCCGACACGCAGGACCTTGAAACGGTGGTTGTCCGCTCGACGGCCATCGACGCCATTGTCACCGACAGCGGCGCCAAAATCACGGTGCCCCGTTCGTGCAAGCTGCTGCTGAGCGACAAGCTCTCGGATTATGTGACGGGCTACTACGACCTGCGCCCCGGCGCCAAGATTTACCTCTACCGCGACGCCGGCGGCGGCGTTTCCCTTGTCTCGGGCGGACGCACCACCCTGTCGCTCGCCTCTTCCGCCGTTTACGGGGTCGACGACCTGGTCTTTGTGCAGGGCGCGGCCATTCTCAAAAACGGCTCGCCCATCACCCGCGATCACCTGAGCCGGTACGACGTGGTTTCCTACGTCGCCGCGGACAAGACCTATTATGTTTCGAGCGACCGCGTCACGCTGCTGTATGAGGACGCGCAGCCGACCTACGCCTCGCCCTCGACCATCAAGGCGGGCGGCAAGACCTTTGCCATCAGCCCGGACGCCGCCAAATACTTCAAGGACCTCTCCTTCAACCGCACCATCACCCTGCTGTTTGACTACAACGGCAACGTCGCCGCCGCCTTTGACGGCGGAAAGGTGACCGCCAAGGCCCCCGCCATTCTGACCGAACTGAGCGAGACAAGCGCCACCGTCAAGCTGCTCTCCGGTCTGGAGCTTAGCGGCATCCCCTCCTTCTCGGGCTTCCCGAGCGTCAGCTACGGCGAGGAGAGCGCCTCTGCGCTGTATCGGAGCGTCGGGCGGCTGGTCGGCGTCTCGCAGAGCAACACGGGCAAGCTGACCTTCTCTGCCCTTTCTTACAGCACCGCGGGCGCCGGCGTCGTCGACCCCGCGGCCGGCACGGTGGGCAAGGCGGCCTTCTCGCCCAAAATCCGCATCTTTGAAGAGCCGGCCTCTGGTATGCCCCTGCGCGAAATCGCGCGGCGCGACCTGACGGCGGCGACCCTTCCCGCCTCCGCCGTCCTCCACATTGAGCTGGACGAGGCCGGAAAGGTCTCGCTGCTGGTGCTGTCCAACGTCACGGGAGACGGCTTCACTTACGGCCTGGCCTCGCAGACGCAGGCCGAAATCGCGGTCGGCTCGGGGCTGGACGGCAGGCCCATTTACCGTACCCAGTACACCCTGAAGGTCCGCACCGCCAAGGGCACACAGACCCTTGAAACCTTCTACAACCCCAACCTGAAAACCGCTGCGGGCATGATCCCCGCCGCCGTCGCCGAGGGCGTTCTCAAGCTGCCCCACACCTCGGCCTCCCCCGCCTATGCGCTTGAAAAGACGGCCAGCGTCGGGCGCGACGACTTTGACGCCAAGCTGGGCGTGCGCGTCGGCAATGTGTTTGTCCCCGTGGCCGGCAACGTGCAGGTTTACGCAAAGAGCATCGACCGCTTCCTCTCGCTGTCCGAGGCCCGCGCCAACTTCTCCTCGTTTGACCTGTACTGCGATCGCGACCCGGGCGCAGGCGGCGCCGTCCGCATCATTCTGGTTCATTAAGCCCCTGCCGCACAAGGCCGCACAGAGCTGCTCTGTGCGGCTTTTCTTTTTGCCCGTTTTGCGGTATAATACCTTGCTGTAAAGGAGTGTGACCGGCCATGACCCTGCAGCAGCTTCGCTATGCCGTTGCCATCGCCCAATGCGGCTCCATCAGCCGCACCGCGCGCCAGCTCGGCGTTTCACAGCCCAGCCTGAGCGCCGCCGTCAAGGAATTGGAAACCGAGCTGGGAATCGGTATTTTTGAACGCACCAGCCGCGGCATCCGCCTTTCGGGCGACGGCGCCGACTTTATCCGCCACGCCGTCGCGCTGCTCGAGCAGGCCGACGATTTGAAAACGCGCTTCAGCGCCTCGCCCGCCGACGAAGGGCTGAGCTTCTGCGTATCGGCGCAGCACTATTCCTTTGTCGCCGACGCCTTTGTCGAGGTCCTGCGCCGGTACGGCGATCGCAAATACAGCCTGACGCTGCGCGAGGGCCGCACCACGGAAATTATCGAGGACGTGTGCGAGCGCAAAAGCGAGGTCGGCGTTTTGTTCCTGTCCGCCTCCAACCGCCGTCCGCTGACCAAGCTGTTTGCCTCGCGCGGGCTGGACTTCGCCTTTATCAGGCGGGTCGAGCCGCACGCCTTTATCCGCCCCGGGCACCCGCTGTCCGATCGGAAAACCCTTTCCCCCCGCGATTTGCAGGATTACCCCTACATCTGCTACGAGCAGGGGGAGACCAGCTCGGTCTTTTTCTCGGAAGAGCTGATGGTCGAGCAGCACAGCTCGCGCGTTATCTATGTTTCCGACCGCGCCACCATGGAAAACGTCATTGCCGAAACCGACGCCTACACCATCGGCACCGGCTACATCATCCCCACCTTTACCGGCAGCGGCATGTCCTCCATTCCGCTGGATACCGGCGACCACATGGACATCGGCGTCATCACGCTGCGCGACAGCGTTTTATCCGCCGTGGCCGCCGACTTTATTCAGGGGCTGACCGACTCCATGCACCGCTGGTCCCGGTAACGGGCTTTTACGCCCGGTTTTCGCGGCAAAAAAGGGGCGCCGCGCGGACGCGCCGCCGTACGCGGGTTTTTTCCCGTTTTTTCTTTCGGCGAACTGCCGGTCTTTTGCCGGCTCCCCGCTTGTTTTTTTGGTTTTTCTGTTGTAAACTATGTATAAACATACCGATTTAAAGGAGGCCCTTTTTATGGAGAAACGAAACTTCCGCGGGACCG
>CAKUPI010000049.1 GCA_934675045.1 uncultured Eubacteriales bacterium | reverse complement strand
GCGACGGCCAGAACGGGCACGAAGGCGGTGTAGCCGTAAGCCAGCTCGATGGTGAAGTGGTAGTCGTCGATGACGGTGATGGTTTCCAGCGTGTCGATTTTGTCATTGGGCTCGCTGCTGAGCATTTCATCGGCGCCCTTGATCATGTTGGCCATCCAGCCGTTGAGGTTGCCGGAGTCGGGGTCAAAGAAACGGGAGAAGGTGTACTGGACATCTTTGGCGGTCAGCTCGGTGCCGTCGTGGAACTTGACGCCCTGCTTCAGCTCAAAGGTGAAGAGGGTGCCGTCCTCGGAAATTTCGGGGAAGTCGGTCAGCAGGACGGGTTCGAGCTCAAGGGTAAAGGGGTTTTTGCGAAGGAGTTGATCGAATACGCAGTCGGAAGCCTCAAAAATCAGGTTGTAGGTGGTCAACAACGAGTTGAGGTTGCCCATGCTCGCCAAATCGCGGCCGTAGCGCACGACGTTGTCGGCCGGTTCGACGTTGGGCTCGCCGCTCCCGTTGGGCTTACCGCTCTGGGAGTCATCCGGGGTTTGCTTGCCGGGGTCTTCCGTGCCGTTGCCGCAGGCAGCCAGCGCGAACAGCATGGACAGCGCGAGCAGCAGGGAAAGCAGTCTTTTCATCGTAGGTCCTCCTTTTTTGTCTGGCGGGCTAATGTGCCGGCCGATGTCTCTATAAAACCAAATCCTATTTTAACACTTTATTAAAAAAGGTCAATATGTAGATGGTTATTTTCCGACAAATTCCCAAATATTTTGTGGAATATTATGCATAATGCACAATGCCGGCTCGATATTTGTTCATAAACCGAGACGCCCGGCGGAAAACGCTTCGGGCCGAAGCGCCCACAAAGCCTTTCACACGAAAATCGGGCGCGGCGAGATGCAAAAAAGTATTGATTTAGCGGCTTTTTAGAGGTAATCTATATAATAGGTTGAAAACGGTCTGGCCGCGGCACAGCCGTTCGCGGCGAAAGGGGTTAGCACAATGGAGATCAAGCTGGGCGAAAAGCTCAGAAAAACCCGCAAGGAAAAAGGCATGAGCATTGCTGCGCTGGCGGAAAAGGCCGGCGTCAGCCCCGGCATGATCAGCCAGATTGAGCGCAACACCACCGTGCCGTCTATTTTGCTGTTTGTGAAAATAGCCCGGGCGCTGGATGAGAATATTTCCTTTTTTCTGGACGAGGAGAAGCCGCGCGAGCGGGTTTCGCTCATTCGCGCGGGCGCGCACCGCGTTGTCAGCGGAACGGGCAACGAGTATCATCTGCTGACGCTCAACCCCGACCGGCAGATTGAAATGTACAAGGTCCTGTTCAAAAAGAGCCCGGACGATCACGGATGCCTCGCGGTGCACGAGGGGGCGGAGTGCGGCTTTTTGCTGTCGGGCCACCTGCGCATTCAGACGAGCGAGGGCGAGTACGACATGCTGCCGGGCGACAGCATTTATTTTGAAAGCACGCTGCCGCACCGCATTGTCAATGTGCAGGAGGACGATTCCGACTGCGTCGCCATTTGGGCGCAGACCCCTTTTACCTGGTAGGGGCAGGCGCCGCCACACGGAAGATTGTTACCCGCAGATATAAGGAGAAAAACGGATGAAACGCAATATAGCCCTGCTCCTCGCCGTCCTGATGGCGGCGTCCGTCCTGACGGCGTGCGGCGCGCAGACCTCGGCGGTCTCGCCCTTCCGCAAGCTTGGGGACGATGCGCTGGCGCAGTCCATCGACAGCGCGGCACAGGCGTTTTTCGAGGAAAAGGAGCCCGTCGGGCTTTCGGTCGGCGTGCTGCGAAACGGAAAGGTGCAATTTTTCAATTACGGCGTCAAGAGCGCCGGCGGCGCCGCCGTTACGGAAAACACGCAGTTTGAAATCGCCTCGGTTTCCAAGACGATGGCCGGCGTTTTGCTGGGCACGCTGAGCGCCGACCCGAGCCTCAAGCTGGAAAGCACCAAAACGGTGCTGGAGTTCCTGCCGTATTTTGCGCTGCCCGAGTACGAGGGCGAGCCCATGCAGTGGTGGCACCTGTCCGCGCATGTGTCCGGGCTGCCCCGCCTGCCCGACAATTTTGAGGACGGCGTCAACCCGTACGCCGGTTACACGGCGGAAAAGCTGCGGTATTACCTGCGCGAGCAGGCGCATTTGTACACCGAGCCGGGCAGCAGCTATCTCTATTCCAATCTGGGCGTCGGGTTTTTGGGGTATGCGCTGTCTTACACCATGCGCACCCCCTATGAAAACCTTCTGAAATCGCGCGTTATCTGGCCGCTCGGCATGTCCCGCACCGCCATCACGCTGACGCCGGAGGAAGAGGAAAACCGCGCCATGCCGCACAGCCCGCTGAAAACCCCCGTCAGTCAGTGGGATTTTGCGGCCTTGCAGGCCTGCGGCGGGGTGAAGAGCACTGCCTATGACCTGCTTTTGTATCTGGCGGCCAACATGGGGCAGATTCCCGTCGAGTCGGAGTACCTTAGGCAGGGCATGGCCGAGGCGCAGAAGGTGTGGTACGACGACGGCGAGGTCTGCACGGGGCTGGGCTTTCTGCACGGCAGCGTCGACGGCAAGGCCATGCTGTGGCATGACGGCGCGTCGGGGGGCTACCGCAGCTATATCGCCTTTGTGCCCGAGACGGGCACCGGCGTTGCCGTTTTGTGCAACAGCGCCATTCCGGTCGACGACGTCGCGGCGGAGATACTGTCTTTGATGCAAAAATAAATCACGATAAAAGGTTCAGCCAAAATTATTCTGGGAGGAATCAGCTCATGGATCTCAAGTATTACAATTCCTATGCCGAAATCGACCTCGACGTGCTGCGCGACAACGTCGCCAAGGTCAAGGCGCACATCGGCCCCAATCAGGGATTTATTCCGGTTGTCAAGGGCAATGCCTACGGCATGGGCACCGTTGCCGTCACCCGCACCCTGATCGAGGACTGCGGCCTTGACGTCATCGCCAACGCGCAGATTTTCGAAGCCGTGCAGGTTCGCGAGGCCGGCTTTAAAGACGTCGACATCATCATTCTGGGCGGCGCTCCGACGCACGCCATTCCCTACGCGGTGCAGTACCGCCTGCTGCTCCCCCTGTTCAACAAAGAGGGCGTTTTGGCCCTGTCCAAGGCGGCGCGCGATCAGGGCGTTGCCAAGGTGGAAGCGCAGATTAAGATAGAGACCGGCCTCAACCGCATCGGCGTCCGCCCGGGCGAGGCGATGGCCGAGCTGCTCGACTGCATCCGCGCGTGCGGCAACATCGAGGTCGTCGGCTGCTTTACCCACTTTGCCCATTCGACCGAGTACAACAACGAGTTTACCGAGCAGCAGTACAAGGAGTTTGTCAAGGGCGTCGACCAGATCAAGGCGGCCGGCTGGACCAACATGCGCTACATTCACTGCGCCAACACCGGCGCCACCGTGTGGTTTGAAAAGGCCAAGGAGATCTGCACCCACGTCCGCAACGGCAGCCTGTACATGGGATACAGCTCGATGGACGACTACTCCAACCCCCTGAACGTCAAGGAGCCCTATTCCTGGAGAGCCTTTATCACCAACATCCACGAAATCGGCCCCGGCGAGAGCCTCGGCTACAACCAGTACTTCAAGCCCGACAAGCCGACCAAAATCGCCACCATCAGCATCGGTTACGGCGACGGCTTCTACCGTCCGCTGGCCATGGACTTCGGCCCGGTGCTCGTGGGCGACACCAGAACCCGCTACCTCGGCATCTGCATGGACCAGACCTTTGTCGACGTCACCGGCATCGACTGCAAGCTGGACGACGAGGTGACCATTTTCGGCTATTCCAAGGGCGGCGCGCTGCTGTCGGCCTTTGAGCTGGAGCGCTTCACCAAGCAGAGCTTTGTCTACCCCATCTGCAGCCCCAACCAGCGCGTCCTGCGCGTCTACAAGGGCGAAAAGAAGTAAAAAGCCAAAAAAACGGCCATCCCTTGCGGGTGGCCGTTTGCGCCGTTTTCCGGCTGGTGCTCAGGCCGCCCCGCGGGGGCGGCCTTTTTGCTTCCCAAAAGGCGGGGCGGGCGGCCCCGCTGCCGCCAAAAAGCGGAAAGGAGGGGGCAGACGGTTGCAAGAGGGGCGCTTTATGGTATAATAGACAGGCATATAGGAGAAAACCATCACGGAAAGAGGGCCTGCCCTCGGAGGTGCTGATATGAAGAAAATCCTGATCTGCCAGCACGGCGGCTCAAGCAATCACGGCTGCGAGGCACTGGCCCGCACGACGGTGGCGCTCATCGAGGCGCTGCCCGAGCCGTGTCAGGTCACGCTGTATTCCTACCGCGTGAACGACGATAAAAAATACCTGTCCGACCTGCCGCAGGTGCGCATTGCCGGCCTGCAAAGGATGCCGGGCCGCTTTTCGGCGCACAACATTGCCTATCATTTGAAAAAGCGGATGGGCAAGAGCGTCTCGCGCCTGCCCATCACCCCCGAGTTTGCCCGGCTGGTGCGCGAAAGCGACCTCGTCATCGCCATCGGCGGCGACAACTACTGCTACAACCGGGGCGAGGGCTACTATGCGCTCGACCGCTTTATCCGCGCGCAGGGCAAGCCGTACATGCTGCTCGGCTGCTCCATCGAGCCCGACGATCTGCCGCGCGGTCTGGCGGCGCATCTGCGGCTGTTTGACGCCGTCACGGCGCGCGAAAGCATCACCTATGAAGCGCTGTGCGAGCACGGCGTGATCAGCGCCGTGCCGGCGCACGACACCGCCTTTCTGCTGCCCGCCGTCGCAAAGGCGCTGCCCGACGGCTTTGCCGAGGGCAACACCGTCGGCATCAACCTCAGCCCGCTCATTCAGCGGCTGGAAAGCAAGCCGGGCATCACCATGGAAAACTACCGCCGTCTGGTGCGGCATATTCTGGACACGACCGACATGTCGGTCGCGCTCATTCCGCACGTCGTGTGGGAGGAAGGGGACGACCGCCTGCCGCTGCGGCAGCTTCTGGACGAATTTGCCGGCACCGGCCGGGTCGTCATGGTGCCCGACGCCGACTGCCGGGTGCTCAAGGGGGCCATCGCCCGCCTGCGCTTTTTCATCGGCGCGCGCACCCACGCCACCATCGCCGCCTACTCGTCGGGCGTGCCGACGCTCGTGGTCGGCTATTCGGTCAAGGCGCGCGGCATTGCGCGCGATTTGTTCGGCACAGAGGATCATTACGTTTTGCCGGTGCAGAGCCTGAAAACGCCGGACGATCTGACCGCCGCCTTTGACTGGATGGCGGCGCGCGAGGAGGAAATGCGCCGGCGCCTGCGGGAAGTCATGCCGGCCTACCGGCAAAACTCGGCCGAAACGGGCAGGAGCATCGCCCGGCTTCTGGGCCTGTGCAGGGACGAGGGCCTGGCCGAGGGAATCGAGCGCCCCGGCACCTGCGTCGGCTGCGGAGCCTGCGCGTGGCGCTGCCCGGCCGGGGCTATTGCCATGCAGCCGGACAAAGAGGGCTTTCTGCGCCCCGTCATCGACCGGGAAAAATGCATCGGCTGCGGCGCCTGCCGGAGCGTCTGCCCCGCCGGGCAGGCGGTGAAGCAGGGCGATCCCGCCGCGTTCTGCGCCTATTCGAGAGATGAAAAGGTGCGGCAGAAAAGCTCGTCGGGCGGGCTGTTTACCGAGCTGGCCCAGCAGGTGCTGGAGAAAAACGGCGTGGTCATCGGCGCGGCATGGGACGAAAAGGGCCTTTTGCGCCACACGGCGGTCGACAGCGTCGGCGCCCTCGGCGCGCTGCGCGGCGCCAAGTACGTGCAAAGCGATCCGGCGGCCGCCTACCCGGCCATTGCCGAGGCGCTGCAGCAAAAACGCTCCGTGCTCTTTTGCGGCACGCCCTGCCAGACGGCCGCCGTCGCGGCGGCTTTCGGCCGCCCCGCGGGGCTGCTGCTGGTCGACATTGTCTGCCACGGCGTGCCCTCGCCCAAGGCGCTGCGCCGTTATCTGGACGAGATAGCGCAGAAAGAGGGCGAAGCGGTGGCGGGAATCGACTTCCGCGACAAATCGACGGGGTGGAAGGGCTACTCTGTCACCGCGCGGCTGGAAAAGGGCGGCAGGCTGTCCCATCCGGCCGCCGAGGACCCGTACATGAAGCTCTTTTTGGCCGACGTCGGCCTGCGGCCCTCCTGCTACCGCTGCGAGACGCGGGGACGGGCCAGCCGGGCCGACCTGACGCTGGGCGATTTTTGGGGCGCCAACAGGCTGTTTGCCGGCAAAGACGACGACAAGGGGCTGTCGCTTGTGCTGGTGCACACCGAGGCGGGCCGCCGCGCATGGGAAAATCTGCGCGAGCGGGCGATTTTCTGGCCGGCGGACTTTGACGCCGCCGCGGGCTATAACCCCTGTCTGGTGCGGCCGGTGGCGCGGCCGCAGAGCCGCGAGCGCTTCTTTGCCTCTCTGGGCCAAAAGCCGATGGAGACGCTGGCGCAGGAGCTGTCGCCCCGCCCCTCGGGCGCGCAGAAGCTCAAGGGAAAGATTCGCCGCGTCATCCGGCGCTGAAACAGGGCGCTTTGCTGTGCAAAACGGGTTCCATCCCCCAAAGGATGAAACCCGTTTTTTGTCTATTCCAGCGCCAGATTGATGATGGGAAGCCCGCGTGCCGCGGCAATGGCCACGGCATGGGCCGTTCCGCCGCGCGAGGCGGCCAGGTAGCACAGGCAGAGGTCGGCGCGTTCGGCCATGGCGCGGTTGCGCATCAGCATGCAGCCGTCGTAATAGAACTCGGACAGGCAGTCCACCCGCTGCGCGCGCGTCAGAATCCCCGCATAGCGGAGCTTTTGCCCCTGCGGATAGCGGTCGGGCTGGTTGCGGCAGGGGAGTACCATGGTCAGCGAGACCTGCGGGTAGCGCCGCCGCGCCTCGAGCACGGCCTCGGCGGCCAGAAGGTCAAAGCCCAGCGCGCCGCCCGAAAGAAACTCGGTAACCCCCCTCTGGCACAGCGCATCGATGCGGGCGTCCAGCCTTTTGCGCAGCGCGCCGCCGTCCGGGGGCAGGCGCCGGTGGCCCGAAAGCATACAGATGCTCATTGCGGCTTGTCCCCGCCGCCGTCCGCCCGGTCCCCGGGGGACAAAAGCAGCTCGGCGTCGTCGACAACGCGCGGCTTTTCCGCCTTTTTGCGGGCATTGCCCTGCTGCTTCAGCGGCTTTTTCCTGCGGAAAAGCCAGACGGCGGACAAAACGGCCAGCGTCATGACGCCGGCCGTGACGGCGGCGTCGATGTAGCGCTGCGCGTCCTGCCATTTGCTGAGCGCGGCGTCAAAGCGCAGGCTGGAGGCGATGCCGGCGATGAGCTGCTCGTGCTCTGCGGACATCTGCCCGTCAAAGGAGTGCAGGGCGATGTTGACCATCCAGCCGTTGTAAATGGTGATGTACTGGACAAAGCGGCTGTCGGATGCCTCGCCGACGACCTGACCGGCAAAGCGGAGGTACAGCAGATCGCCCGACGGCGCCAACTCGCAGGAGAGATAGTCAAGGCCGGGGGACTGCTCGCTGAAATCCTGCTCAACATAGGCCTGCCCCTGCCGGAGCAGCTCCTCGTCGCCGACATCGGCGTAGTTGAAGGTGCGGCGGGTGTCTCTGCCGCGCGAAACGATGACGGTGATTTCCTGCTGCTGATCCCGCGTGACGGCCTCGAAGCAGATGTCGGCCTGCCGCAGGGTCTTTTGCAGCGTTTCAAGGTCGGCCCCGAAAAAATCGATGGCGGGGTCGCCCTCCTGCACGTCGGGGGTCAGCAGCACCCAGCGATCGCCCGCGGGCAGCGACAGCTCCAGACCGGCTTTGTCGAAGCGGTGCGGGGCCAGGGAAAAGCCCGCCGAGACGGGCAGTGTGAGCAGCAGGCAGACGAACAGCAGGCAAAGGGTTTTTTTCATGCGCTTCCTCAATTCCCGGCCCTGCGGCCGAAGCGTAGTTGCAAAGCCTATTTTATCATGTCCGCCCGGCAATTTCAAATGCGGCGGCCTGCTCTCTGCTCCCGAAGTGAAACCCCGTGTCTGCTTTGGCAAAGGCGGTAAACCCTTCACCCGGCGTGCAGGATATACAGCCAGCGGCAGCTTGTCCTTGGGGTTCCTGCGCTCCATCTCCCGGCCGCCCGATACGATGACGTATTTCCTCTGCTCCTTCGTATCCGTTTCCTCTATTCTCCATGATGTTTCCATGATCGCATCCCATAAAGCTGCCCCCGCTGGTATAAGGCGCGGGGCTTTCGCCCCACCTGAAAGGAGCTAAATCATGTTTTACAAAGTCAAAAGTGTAACCCCGCAGCCCAATTTCCGTCTGCTTGTGCATTTCTGCTGCGGCACGGCCAAGGAATACGACGCAGCGCCCCTCTTTGCGCAGGTTGACGGTTTTCAGGCCCTCCGTGATATTCCCGGCCTGTTCGAGCAGGTGTGCGTCGATGCCGGCGGATACGGCATTTCGTGGAACGATGAGCTTGACCTGAGCTGTAATGAGCTGTGGTCACACGGGCAATCGGTCTCTACCCCTGCTTGACGGCCTGCCGTGTTCAGCGACACAGCCGGCCTGTGGGGGTTGAGTGCAAGCACCCTGCGCAAAGCCTTGCCCCACTGAAACCGCTTCGCCGGGTTTCAGCGGGGACTCCGTTTATTTCACTCGCTCGGTCGGCGCAGCCTCCCTGCGCGTACGCCGGCACCCGGGCGCGGTGGCTCGTGGTACGCAGCGGTTCCCTGCTGACTTCCCCGGTCGCCGCGTTTGCCCTACCACCTTCGTCGGAGGGGTGCGGGGCTCCACGACCTTACCACAGCTGAGCCCCGCGGTCTTAAAGCGGTTTTTTGTGCTTTTTGCCGCAACAAAAAGCACAAACCTCCCCGTCCCCCGCAGGGAAAGCGCTCCACAAAATCTGCGGATTTTGCGGAGTCCCCGATCGTTCAGCTCGCTCGGTCGGCGAATCGTGGTGTAATCATAATGCTTGGTACTCGATAGAGATACTCGTCGTAGTTCCCAATTCTCTTTCGTAGTGGTATAATCGCAGAGGACGCCATGCGCTTTTTTGAAGAGTCGTAGTTCCCAATTCTCTTTCGTAGTGGTATAATACTGTAGTTGGTATTTACAGCGGCGTGTGGGTCGTAGTTCCCAATTCTCTCTCGTAGTGGTATAATACGGCCTGTACCGGCACCTGTGCGGGGCATGTCGTAGTTCCCAATTCTCTCTCGTAGTGGTATAATTGCTGCACATACTCCCGCACCTTGTCGATGGTCGTAGTTCCCAATTCTCTCTCGTAGTGGTATAATCGTCAGATCATTGGGGACGCAAATTGAGCATTTTTCTTCTCGTTACCTGACGAGAAAACGGGAAAACTGCCAAAATAAAGAACGGTTTCATTAGGAAACCGTTCTTTATTTTTGTTAAAAAATCATGAGCTGTTCGAATTGCTGCGGTTTATCGTATGGCGTAGGTTTGCCGACCAACAGCTCAATTGCGCCATACTGCTTTTCCGTAATCACCAGCATTCGCACAGAGCCCTTTGACGGGAGCGCGGATACAATTCGCCGTTTATGCGTTTCTACCGAATCTCTGCCGTTGCAAATACGTGCGTAGACCGAATACTGTACCATGTGGTATCCGTCTCCCGTCAGGAAGTTGCGAAACTGCGTTGCGCTGCGGCGCTCCGTCTTTGTCTTGACCGGCAGGTCAAACATCACCAGAATTCTCATAAGCCTATTCATACCGATGCAGCTCCAGCGGAATCAGTTCCGGCAGCTCCAAAAGAAGCTTTTGCTCCGCGATGCTGGCCGCCAGCGCAGTGCAGCTTCGACTTATGGACAACATGACGCGGTACTGTTTCCCTGCCTGTTTGACAAGATAATTGGTAAGATTAAAAAGGCTCGCCTTCTGCCGCGGCGTCAGTACATCGTCATTTTCCGCAAAGTGCTGAAATACAAACAAGTCTACAATAGGCCGAAACGGCTCGATGAGATCATCGGCAAGGTTGAAATTGTTCAGCTCGCTTCGATGATGCAGCCCCATGCACGGCTCCAAACCGTGAATAACAAGATTCCTTGCAATCGCGCCGCGCAGGATCGCATAGCCGTAATTCAGCGCCGCGTTTCTCGAATCATCGGAGCCTCGGAAAAAGCGGCTTCCGAACAGGGAAGGGAAGTAACAGGCCGCGGCAACCGCTTCCCGGTTGTCGCTGTCATTGGAAAGAACCCTGCCCGCCATTTGGCGAAGCTCCTCCCAGCCCGCTTTCCCGCTTAACCGCAGGCACTCAGATTGATTCCATATTTTCTGGCTGATGATTTGCTGCCACAGCTGCTTTTGCAGGGGTTTGCCCATTTCGTATTGTGCCATCAGCAGCTTGCGCTGACGGCAGTACCGGTTGATGGGAAGTATCTGGCTGTTCGGCAGATGCTTTTCGTCACACAGAAAAACCGTAATGCCGTGGCTGGCCATTGCCGCGGCCGC